>NZ_JBHYIK010000060.1:39887-58889 GCF_042739735.1 Amycolatopsis sp. NPDC059027
CGCCAAGCCCCGCCCGTCTCGGGCCCCCCAAGTGTGGGGGCGCTACCCCGCGGTTGGCGACGGTGAACGTCTCGAACGGAGCGTTCGCGACAGACAATCCCGCCGCGCGAAGCCAGCTCGCCGAACGCCCTCAAGGGGTCCTTCACAGCGCTCAGCGCGGTCAAGGACCCCTTCGCGGCGTCACGATCCACAAAGGACAGATTCCGCGCGGTCGAGGGTGAGCGCGGCGTCGATCAAGGCCAGGTGGGTGAAGGCCTGCGGGAAGTTGCCGAGTTGCTCGCCGGTGGGGCCGATCTCTTCGGCGTACAGGCCCACATGGTTGGCGAACGTCAGCATCTTCTCGAACACGAGCCGGGCTTTGTCCACATAGCCGGCGCGAGCCAGCGCACTGACGTACCCGAAGGTGCACAACGAAAACGTGCCCTCGCTCCCGGCCAGGCCGTCCGGGGAAACGCCGGAGTCGTACCGGTGGACGAGGCTGTCGGTGACCAGGTCCGCTTCGATGCTTTCCAGTGTGGCCAGCCACCGCGGGTCCTGCGGGGCGATGAAACCGACGTCCGCCATCCGCAGGAGCGACGCGTCGAGGGCGTCGGAGCCGTAGCGCTGGACGAAGGCCTGGCGGAGCGGATTCCAGCCGTGTTCCCAGATCTGGTCGTAGATGCGGTCCCGGTGTGCCCGCCACACCTCGACGGCGCCGGGCCGGCCGTGCGCCGTCGCGAGGCGGATACCGCGGTCGAAGGCGACCCAGCTCATCAGCCTGCCGTAGGTGAAATCCGCTTTCCCCTCACGGGTTTCCCAGATTCCCTCCTCCGGCCGGTCCCAGTTCTCCGTCAGCCAGCCGAGCAGCTCCGACAGCGCCTGCCAGCCCTGGTGGCCGACCTCGATTCCCCGGCGGTCGGCCTGGTAGACGGTGTCGAACAGTTCGCCGTAGACGTCGAGCTGGAGCTGCCCGGACGCCGCGTTGCCGATCCGGACCGGGCTCGAACCGCGGTAGCCCGCCCAGTGCGCGAGGGATTCCTCCGTCAGATCCGACGAGCCGTCCACGCGGTACATGACGTTGATCGGGTCATCGCCGTGGGCGCTCTGCTGGTAGCGCTCCCCGAGCCAGCGGGCGAAGTCGACGGCTTCCGCGGTGAATCCCAGGGTGAGCAACGATGACACGGAGAGGGAGGCGTCCCTGATCCACGTGTAGCGATAGTCCCAGTTCCGCTCGCCGCCGAGCTGTTCGGGTAATCCCATGGTGGGGGCGGCGACCATCGCGCCGGTCGGCGCGTAGGTCAGGAGTTTGAGGGTGATCGCCGAGCGATGGACCGTCTCGCGCCAGCGTCCCCGGTAGGCCGACCGCGCCAGCCAGGACCGCCAGAACCGCACCGTGTCACCGAAGGCCTGCTCGATTTCGGCGACCCGGAACGCGCGCGGCGGCCCCTCGGCGTCCGATTCGAGCACCACCCCGCGGACCTGGCCGGTCTCCAGGGTGACCGAGCCGTAGACCCCGCCTTCGAGGACGTGGATGTGGGCCAGCCGGGCGTCCCCCGGCTCCCGGACGGCGTGCAGGGTCAGACCGCACTTCCCGCTATCGAACAGCGCGCCGTCCTCGGTGACACAGGTGGTGTGCGGACGGCGGCCGTAGTCGAACCGCGGGACGACGTCCACCGAGAAGGCGACGCGGCCGCGCACGCAGCGCAGCATCCGGATCAGGCGGCGGCCGGACGTGGCGCGCGAGCGTGACGCGGGTGGCATGAAGTCGATGACCTCGCCGCTGCCCGATTCGGTCAGGAACCGGGTGATGAGGATCGCGGTGTCGGGGAAGTAGAGCTGCCGTGTGGTGTACGGCTGCCGGACGGGCCGGATCCGGCAGTGGCCGCCATCGGGGTCCAGCAGCGCGCCGAACACGCTCGGGGAATCGAAACGCGGGCAGCAGAACCAGTCGACGGTGCCGTCGGTGCTCACCAGCGCGGCGGTCTGCAGGTCGCCGACCAGGCCGTGGTCGGCGATCAACGGGGAGTGGTCCACGAGCGAACTCCTTGCCATCCGGGGCATTCCACGGTTTTCCACCCACGGTGGGGTCTTCCCGCGGGCTGGTCATCACCCTGGCCGGATGGGATCGCGAGCCGCGACCGGCGGGGCGAGGCTCACCCGGCGGAGGTGATGTGCCCGCCCGCCGTGCCGATGTGCGATGGCCGCGGTCGTAAACCCAGTTCGGAAAGGACGGTGACCGTGGAGACGTTGACCATCTGGCTGTTCGACTCGGCCGACGGCGCGGAGCTCGCTGCGGAGCGCTTGAAATCCCTGGCCAGGAACCGGCTCATCACGGTGCACGACGCCGCGATCGTGGCGTGGCGGGAAGGGAAGGACAAACCGAAACTCCGGCAGCTGCACAACCTGGCGGGCCGGGGCGCGCTCACCGGCGCGTTCTGGGGAATGCTGTTCGGCCTGATCTTCCTCGTACCGCTGATCGGCGCGGCGCTCGGTGCCGCCACCGGCGCGCTCGGCGGTTCGCTGTCCGACTACGGCATCGACGACGACCTGATTCGTCAGGTACGGGCGGAGGTCACCGAAGGAACGTCGGCGCTGTTCGTGCTCAGCTCGGGTGCCGTCATCGACAAGGTGCGGGACGCCTTCGGTGGTCAGGCGAGGCCCGAGCTGATTTTCACGAATTTGAGCGAGGAACAGGAAAAGACGCTTCGCGACACCTTCACCACGGAACAGGAGACGGAGACGAAATGAACGAGCGATGGGGTGCCGAAGCGGATATCACCGACCATGAAACGGCAGGGCGGCGGCCGGGAAATCATCGGACCGCGCTGGGACGCCGGTCGATGTGGACGGGCTGGCTTGTCTTCGCGAGCGTCATCATGGTCATTCTCGGCGTGTTCAACGCGATCGCGGGAATCGTGGCGCTGTTCCGGCGCGGGTACTACATCGTGGGTCCCGACTACTCCCTCGTGCTCAACGTGACCGGCTGGGGCTGGGCGCATCTGGTGGGTGGCGTGGTGGTGGCGATCTCCGGCGCGGCCCTGTTCTCCGGCACCGGGTGGGCCAGGCTCGTCGCGGTGCTGTGTGCCACCGGCACCCTGCTCACGCACCTGATGTTCCTGTCGGCCCATCCTGTGTGGTCGACGATCGTGATCGCCCTGTGCGTCATGGTGATCTGGGCGGTCGTCGTCCACGGCGAGGAAGCCCCCGACGCGCCGTGGTGACGACTCCCGGGACGTCGCGAGCGCTCGTGGTTCTGCTGGGCTTCGCGGCGGTCGTGGTCGGCGTCGCCGGGATCAAGGCCGTCGCCTGGCTGGCCGCGCCGACGTTGCTCGCGGCCGTCGTCGTCATCACGCTCAGCCCCGTGCACGGCTGGTTGCGGCGCCGCGGATTTCCCCGCTGGGTGGCGACGACGGCGCTCATGACGTTCGTTTACGGGACTTTCGTGGCGTTCGGCGTAGCGATGATCGTTTCGGTGACCGAGCTGGCGGCGCTGCTCCCTCGGTACGCGGACCGGGCCGCGGGGCTGGCCGCCGACATCACCGGCGCACTGGGGCGGCTCGGCATCGGGCCGCCCCAGCTCCGTGACGTCACGAGGGCGCTCGATCCGGGCAAGCTCCTGTCGTCTCTCGGCTCCCTGCTGTCGGACCTGACCGGTGTCACCACGAGCCTCGTGTTCCTGCTGGGGCTGCTGCTGTTCCTCAGCGCCGAAACCGCCGAAACCGAGGGCCGGATGGCCGGGATCGCCGGTGACCGGCCCCGGACCGCCGAAGCGTTGCGGGACTTCGCTCGCCGCGTTCGCCGCTATCTGGTGGTGACCACGGTCTTCGGTCTCGTCGTCGCGATCATGGACACCGTCGCGCTGCTGCTGCTCGGCGTTCCGCTGGCGGTGCTGTGGGGCCTGCTTTCCTTCGTGACCAACTACGTCCCGACCATCGGTTTCCTCCTCGGCCTCGCACCGCCCGCCCTGCTCGCGCTGCTCGACGCGGGCTGGCAGGCGATGCTCGTGGTGATCGCGGTGTACGGCGTGCTCAACTTCGTGGCGCAGTCGCTGATCCAGCCTCGTTACGTGGGCAACGCCGTCGGCCTGTCCGCCACGGCCACCTTCGTCGCGCTGGTGTTCTGGGCCTGGGTACTCGGCCCGCTCGGCACCCTGCTGTCGGTGCCCGCCACCCTGCTGGTCCTGGCCGTGCTGGTCGACGACCCCGGCCGCGGCTGGGTCATGGCACTGGTGGGGTCGGCCCGCGGCCGGAACGGTCAGAAGAGGACGAGGCCGATGAAGAGCAGGCAGGCGAAGATGTTCATCAGCCAGCCGTGGTCGGTCATCCAGTCCCGGATGGCGGGCATGACGCGCACCGCCCGCCGCCGGAAGAGCAGATAACCCAGCAGCGGCAGCGCGGCGATCAGGACCGTGGCGCCGAGGAACGGGATCGCCGCGGCGAAGTCCGCCCCGGCACGGGCGAGCGTGACGCCGACCGTGCACATGACGACGACGTCGGAAGGGAAGAACCCGACGAGCAGGAACCCGGTACGGAACGCCCGTCCCGGCCCTGCCGTCAGCAACGAGCCCAGCCACTTCGGTGGTTCCGCGGTCTTGCGGCCCGTCCAGTTCCGGACCGCCAGCCACAGCAGGAACGCGATCAGGACGTACTCGACGATCGTGGCGAGGGAGCTGCCGGCGGCGGAAACCGAGGGATCCGGCGGCAGGAACCCCGCCAGCCAGGTCGTCAACGCCGTCCCCGCCGTGACGGCGACGGCGACGCCCGCGACGAAGGCGAGCGACACCGGCACGGCGCGTTCCACCGTGATCAGGATCAGCGCCGACATGATCTGCGGCCCGGCCATCATGGTGATCGCGAGGGGCAGCACCGCGAGCCGGCCGTCCGTCATTCCGCGCTCCCGTCCGATGTTGTCCGCTCCGGAGGCCGTGTCCCGGCCGAGCGCGTTGCCCGCCACCGGGTGCCCGACGATGACGGACAACGCTCGCCCGACGGCGTGACCGTCGAAGTGCTCCCGTGCTCCGCGGTTCAAGACTGCGCGCCGCGGAGCACGGTTTTCCTCGCCTGCCACGGGTGAATACGTATCGCGTAGTCCGTCACGCACCGCGAGGAATGCGTCCCGTCCGCCACTCTTCGCGACGGGAAATCCGTGCGAACGGTGCCGACTCACCCGCTGGGGAGGAGGTGACCACCGGGCGGGGTGAGCAAGATCGGTTCCGTTTCAGCCGTTGCGGGACGGGAAGGGAGACACCAGGTGGGCACTGTGCCACATCGACGGTCCGGGATCAGGATCGCACTGGCGGGAATCATGGTCGCGTTGCTGCTCTCCGCGCAGCGCGAGCCGCGACAGTCCGGCTTTCCTTTGGACGCCGTGGTTTCCGGTATCGCCTTCGCGCTGACCGGGGCAACCAGGACGGTCGCCTTCATCGGGCATCTCATCGCCGCCGCGGCCGCGAAGGACACCGGCCGGTGAACCCCGGGAACGGCTGCGGGGAACCGGCTGTGGTGCCACCGCCCAAGCTCGCCCCGCCGGTGCCCGCCTGTGCCGTCCTGGACCGGGATCGGCTGTTCACCGCATTGGACAAGGCGACCGGCGGCGACGTCTCCAGCGTGACGTTGCTCAACGCGCCGGCCGGATCCGGGAAAACCGTCCTGCTCGACAGCTGGCTCCGCCGAAGATCGCGGGCGCGCGTCCCGGCGGAACACGTGGTGTGGATTTCCCTGGACACCGACGACAACGACGTGTTTTCGCTGTGGTCATCGCTTTTCCGGGCCCTGTCCCACAGCGTCGAGGCCCGCGTCTCCACCCGGGACTCGCCACCACGCGACACGCCCTTGCACGAATGCGTCGCGGCCTTCATCGACGCGTGCCGCGAACTCGCCCGGCCCGTGCTGCTGATCCTGGACAACGTGCACGAACTCTCCGCCCCGGACGCGATCGAGAGCGTGAACATCCTGCTGCGTTATCTGCCCGCCGGGGTACGGGTCGTCCTCGCGACCCGGTTTCCCCCGCCCCTGATCCTGCCCCGGCTCCGGCTCGAGGGGCGACTGCGGGAAATCACCCCGCACCAGCTGAACTTCACCAAGCAGGAAGCCGAAACCCTGCTGGCGGGCCACGACCTCGCGCTCACGGAGACCGAGCTCGACGCGGCGCTGGAACGGACCGAAGGCTGGGCCGCGGGACTGCGGTTCCTCGCTCTGTCGGTGACCGCCGCGTCCGACACGGGCCGGACGATCCGGGCCTTCACCGGTGACGACCGCCAGCTCGCCGACTACCTGTCCGAAGAGGTCGTCGGCCCGCAGCCCGCCCACATCCGCGACTTCCTGCTGAGCACTTCGGTGTGCCCCGACGTCACCGGCGAACTGGCCACCCGGTTGACCGGGCAGGAGAACTCCGGGCAGATCCTGGACACCCTCACCCGCACCAACGCGCTGGTCACCCGGCACGGCCGCGACGGCTCCCGGTACCGCTGTCATCCGCTGCTGCGCGACTACCTGCGCGCGGAACTCACGCGACGTCATCCCCGGGCGTATCGCAAACTCCACCGGTCGGCGGCGGAGTGGTACACCCATTCCGGTGACGTGCTGACCGCGCTGGAACACGGGATCGCGGCGCGGGACGAGGAACTCATCAGCCGCTACCTCCAGCGGTCCGGGCTGCAGACCGTCCTCAAAGGACACGGCGGGCGACTGCTCACGCTGCTCGACGCGATGCCCGAGCACGTTCTCGCCCGCCCCCAGGTGGCGCTCGTCGCCGCGGTGACCGCGCTGGACGCGCACGACGTCACGGCCGCGGACCGGTGCCTCGGCAGGGTCGACAACTCGGCCCAGCCGCTGCGCTCCGCGCGGCTGCGGGCCCTGCACGCCGTGACGGCGCTCTACCGGGCACGATACGGCGGGAAGCTGGACGAGGCGTTCGCCGAACTCGGCACCACTACCGCCGGCGACACCGGCGATCTGGATCTCGACCTGCTCGCGCTCGTCAACCGCGGTACCGCGGCGCTGTGGCTGGGCGACGTCGCGAGCGCCGGCACGGACCTGGAGCTCGCGCTTCAGACGGCCACTGTGGAGAAACGCGACGCCGTCCGCCTGCACTGCGAGATCCACCTCGCGGGTCTCGCCGGTGCCAGGGGTGATCTGGCCGAGCTGGCCGAACGCACCGGCGCGGCCAGGCGGCTGGCCCGCTCGCGCGGCTGGGACGGGACCGGGCGGTGCGCCCTGCTCTACGCGCTCCTCGGTGCCGCCGCGTACGAGCAACAGCACGACGAACGTGCGCACCGGTTCGCCGCGCTGGCGGACCGGCTGCTGCCTCCGGCAGTGGAGCCCACCACCGAGCTGTTCGCGATGACACTCAAGGCCGCGGTCGAGTTCGGCCGTGCCGACGACCCGCACGCGGTCGTCGAAACGCTGCGTGGTCTCGGGAAGCGGCTCGCGGCGGAGACCCTCGCCCCGAGTCTCGTCGCCTACACTGCCCCGATCGAGCAGCGGCTGGCGCTCCGAGTCGGCGAACCCACCTGGGCGGCGGAAGTGATCGAGCGCCACCGGCAGCTGCTCGCCCCTTACGCCGAGCACGCGCTGCTCATCACGTCTCTGCACGTACACCGGGGAAAAACCGGTGCCGCGCGACGTCGTCTGCAGCCCGTCCTCGACGGACAGATCCGTCCGCTCGTAGCGCACACGCTCATCGACGCCTGGCTCCTGGAAGCCCTGCTCGCCGACCAGGCCTGCGAAATCAACCGGGCACACGAGGCGATTGGCAAGGCACTCGACCTCGCGACGGCCCCTCGCGCGCTGCGGCCGTTTCACACCGCCGGACGGCACATCCGCGAGCTGCTCGTCCGCGGCTCCGGAAGGTTCGGTCGCGCGGACGAGTTCGCCGACACCGTGCTCCGGACGCTGCCTGCCGATCCCGTGACCCCCGTCGATCCGCTGACCTGCCGCGAACTCGAACTGCTCACCGAACTGCCGTCCATGCGCACCACGGAGCAGATCGCCGACTCCCTGTTCGTCTCCGTCAACACCGTCAAGACACACCTGCGCGGCATCTACCGCAAACTCGGTGTCAACCACCGCCGCGACGCCGTCGTCGCCGCCCGGCGCCGTGGCCTGCTGTGACCCTGCGATGGGATGGTATTGCTGTGAAGGGGTCCTTCATGGCGTCCAGCGCACCAAAGGGTTCCTTCAGCGCGTTAAAGTCCACAAAGGACAAGCGTGGGTGGACCCGAGGGTGAGGCCACGCTCTCACTCCGAGCGAGAAACGACGGGGCATACGGATCAGGTTCTGAGGTGGATGGTGTTGCGTCGTGGTGTGCGGGTGGCGTCGAGCCAGGCGGGTGGGATGAACTCGGGTAGTCCGTCGGTGGTGATGCGGACTTCCCATGGGGAGTGGTGGATTACCTTGTGGTGCACCGAACATAGGAGCACGAGATTGTCCACTTTGGTCTCACCGTGGTGTGCCCAGTAGGTCATGTGGTGCGGCGTGCAACGGTAGGCGGGGACATCGCAGCCCGGGAAGGCGCAGCCGCCGTCGCGTCGGATGAGTGCGCGTCGGATGGCGGGGGTGGCGAGGCGTTGGGCGCGGCCGACGTCGAGGGGTTCGCCGTGTGTCCCCAGGACCATGGGGATGATCTTGGCGTCGCACGCGAGTCGTCGTGCTTCGGCTGCGGTGATCTCGCCGAGCAGATCAAGAGTGGCCTGTCCGATCCCGGTCCGCAGTTCCTTGAGTCCGACGGTGACGACAATGTGGGTGGCTTCCCCGGCCTGCGTGGGGAGGTCGGGGTGTTCGGCCCACATCCGCATCAGCTCGGAGAAGGCGCAGCCACGCCGTTCCCATTGGGTTCGGGTGTCGCGGCCTTCTTCTTCGGTGGCGGGGCGGGGTTTGGCGAGTGGGTCCAGCATGGCTTGCAGGCGTGCGGAGGTTTCGTCATCGACGCGGGCCTTGATCTGATGTCCGCCATCCCGATGCGGGGCGATGGAGAACTCCGGCTGGAACGGTTTCGGTTCCCGGGTTTTGGGTTCCCGGCCGTCGGGGTCGAGCTGGGCGAGCAGGCGTCGTCCGGCGGCGCGGATCTCCCGTGGTCCGGCGGCGCGGGCAAGTTCGGCGAGGATCTTCTCCGCCTGCTCCTGCTGATCCGCTGGGACTGTCTTGGGGAGTTTGTCGAGCACGCGCAGGATTTCGTCGATCTGGGCGGCGCCGATCGCGCCCTCGGATGCGGCTTGCGCGGTCGCGGGTGCCGTGGGTGGTTGTGCGCCGGTGGTGAGGTCGTGGGTGCTGTTCAGCGCTAGTGCCCGCGCTACCCGGGTTTTCGCCTCCGCGTAAGGGATGTTGAGTGTTTCGTGCAGTAGCCGCGGGAGGTTGCTGTAGCCGGTGCTGTCCTGCACTCCGCGCCGTTCCAGCTCGGCGAGCACCTCACCTTGGACGGTGGCCTCGCGGCGCTGGACGCGTTCGGAGTCGAAGAGTCTGTCCAGCAGGCAGCCGACATCGACGCGCCACCACTCGGTGGGCGTTGCGGAGGTGCTGCTGTCGACTGACATACCACCACGATACTCCGCCCGATCGAACATGCGTGCTATCGATCGGGTGAACCTCGGAAACGTAGTTTTCCTTGCTGTGTAAGGGTTTTGGTGACCATTTCCTGAGGGATGGTCATAACTGACCCGGCTCGCCTGACTGACGGGCGAGACGGCACTTGTACGCGGCACGCCGCTACGGCGACCTGGCCGCGCGGATCGTCGAGGTCATGCTGCCGGTGTCCACAGTGGACATAGCCTGCTCAGGCGGGGCCGGGCACGACGGCAGGCAGGTCCGCTTCGCGGCGCAGGATTCGCCAGCACAGGTAGACGCAGGCGGCCAGGGTAGGCGAACTGAGCAGCGTGCTGGCGATGCCGAGGGCGACGACGTGCCCGGCCAGGTACAGCGGCAGCAGCACCGCCACCTCGATGACGAGCTTCGCCAGGAACACCGCCGTGCACAGTTGATAACGCCGTCGTCGCGGCCGGTCCCGTCGCCAGCCGGAGCGGTCACCGCGTGCCGCGCCCACCACCACTCCGATCACAGGCCAGCGCACCAGCATGGAAACCAGGAGCACCACCCCGGCAGCCGAGGGGAGCAGCAGGCTCGTGAGGTAGAAGTCCACGCCCTGCCCACTTTTTGCGGCCAGCAGCGCGGACACGCCGACGATGACCAGCCCGGCCACCGGCTGCCAGTACTTCCGGTCGGTGCACATCCGGATCACGGCGAACACCACCACCCCACCGACCGCCACCAGCGCGGAGGCCGTCACGCGGCCGGTCAGCAGGTAGGCGATCAGGAACAGCACGCGCGAAACGATGGCTTCGGCGACCGTGCGCCAGCCACCGACGGCGGCGAACAGGGACAGCGATTTCCTGTTCAGCAGGGTGAGGTTCATGCGCTGTGTCCCACGGGAAAGGAGTCCTGGCGCATCGTTTCCTCGTAGGCACCGATCGCGGGGAGCAGTTCCCGCTCGCCTCGATCCGCTTGGCGCAGGACATCGCGAAGGCGGTGCGCGTCCCGCATCGCGAGGTTTCCGCCGAAGCCGGGAGCCAGGTGGATGGCGTCGCCGATGAGCGTCACCGGGCCGGCGGGCCAGGGCGGCATCGGCGGGATCGCCCCGATCCGCAGCGACACCGTGAGTTCCGGCCAGGCTTCGTCGACGATCAGCCGCAGCGCCGGAGGCAGGTCCGCCGTCAGTTCCCGGGCACGGCGCCACGAATCGGCCGGTGATCGGGCGTGCTCCCGCGCGGCGGGCAACGCCCACATCACGTAGTCCTCGGCGTCGTCGATCGCGGGGGAGTGCAACGCGGGCAGCCAGCGGTCCCGCGCGGCCGCTGGTGGCTCGGCGAAACGATGGACGCCCAGTGCCATGGTCGTGCCGCGTAGCCGCGCGGCAGCCGGACTGTCGCCGATCAGCGCGGGCAGCCCGCCGCGGGCCGCGGCGCGCAGGGGAGTCGCGCCCATCAGCATGTGCCGGCCCGTGTCGGTCACCCGTACGTGCGGCAGGTACTGGCGGCGGACCGCCGAACCGATCCCGTCCGCGCCGACCAGCACGTCCGCGGCGTCCATACCGCCGTCGGCGAACCGCGCCAGCACCGTGCCGCCGGCCCGCCGGTCGAACCACACGAACTCCTTCCCGAACCGCACCACGTCGTCGAGACCGCACAGCAGCACCGCGCGCAACAGCCGCCTGCTGACCTGTCTGCCGGGCCGCGCCACCGTGCCGTCGGCCGGACGTGCCCCCGAGACCGTCACCTCTCCGTCCACTTCGGACAGCAGCAGGGTCTGTTCGCGCGGGCCGCCCATGGTGGCCTCCGCCATCGCGACGTGCGATGGCGGCAGGCACGCGCGCAGCGCCGTCGTGCCCCGGTCGTCGAAGTGCAGGCTGACACCTTGCGGGCGCCCTCGTGCCTGGTCCCGCTCGTACACCACGACGTCGATCCCTGCCCGGCGCAACCCGTGGGCCAGCGTCAACCCGCCCAGTCCCGCGCCGATCACGATCACTCGCATCCCCGTCGCCCCTATTCTTCATCGCCCGATGAAGTTCACGGTAGCGCGGGTCGGTCCTCAAACTCCACCAGCCGATGAAGAAATCTCCGGATAGACTCGCCCGGCCATGAACGAACACAGCCCAGGCCGCCCCGGGCGCTGGCGGTCCGGTGCGGAGAGCAAGCGGCGGATCCTCGAGGCCGCGCGCACGTTGTTCCGCGCGCACGGCTACGGCGGCACCACGGTGCGCGCGGTCGCCACCGAGGCGGGCGTCGACTCGGCGATGGTGTTCTACTTCTTCGGCACCAAGCAGGGCCTGTTCGCCGCGGCCACCGAAATGTCCGCCGACGTCCCGCCCGCGCTGGAAGCGGTCTTCGACGGCGGTCTCGACGGCATCGGGGACCGCCTCGTCCGGACACTTCTGGAGAACCTGGACAAGTCCGACCGCACCCCGCTCGTGACGCTCACCCGGTCGGCGCCCACCCACGACCAGTCCGAAACGCTGCTCCGCGAGTTCATCGACCGGGAGGTCACCGGCAGGCTGGCGGCACTGCTCGGCACCCCGGACGCCGCGCTGCGGGCGGGCATGGTGAACGTGCAGCTGCTGGGCCTCACCGTGACGCGCTATTTGCTGCGGCTGGAACCGATCGCGTCCGCGTCCGTGGACGAGCTCGTGAGCCGGTTCGGCCCGATCGCGCAGCACTGCCTGACCGGACCGCGGTAACAGTTCCCGCTGTCGGATTTCTGTGATCCAGGTAACAGGGTGAGAACGCGTCATGGCGTCGTGCTCACGAGGTCGCGTTGCCGACCAGCCTGGATCCTGAAGAACGCGAGGCGCGATGCCGATGAGCCGGAAACCAGCGAGCCCGGCGGTGGCGGCGGGCCACCGCGTCACCTACGTGCCGGGGAGACCGCGGGACACCTCGCGGCGGCAGCTCTGCCGTCGCGGCGTGGTCGCCGGAGCGCCGGTCGCCGACACGCACACCGACGTCACCTGGGTGCCCGTGCGGCTCGACGATCACGCCGACGACACCGAACCCGTGTGGATCCGCGCGGACACGATCATCGACGTGGTGGCGGTGTGATGGCAGGCGAACGGTCCACCCCGACCCCCATCTTCGACAGCCTGCTCACCGAAACCGGGCTGGACTGGCCCGATCCGGCCAAGAGCGGCAGCTCCGAGCCCGCGGACGGCGAGGAGAACCCGGAGCGCTGACGAGGAAGCGCTTTCCTCGCGTCGGCCTGAGCACGACCACGCGGTGTGCCAGGGTATCGGGGTGGAAACCGATCTCACGGCGACCGAACACGCACTGGTCGAGCACGTGCGCCGTGGCGAGGTGTTCGCGCCCGGTTCGCCGGACGGCGGCGCGCCGGTGCTGCGCGCGTCGGTCCTGCGCGACATCGCGCGCGGGCGGCTGGCCACCGACGCGGACCCGCACGGCCTGCGTGTCCGGGGCGCGCTTGTCGAGGGCAGGCTCGACCTGGACCACATCGGCACCGACCTGCCGCTGGTGTTCGACGCGTGCCGGTTCCCCGCCGGCCTGACCGCGCGGGGCGCGCGGCTGAGCATGGTGGTCCTGCGCGACTGCGTCGTCGGAAGCTCGGAGCCCAGCCTCGGCGCGATCGACCTCGGGTCGGCGACGATCGCGTACACACTGCGGCTCACCGGCACCCGGATCGGCAACGCGGGCGGCTTCGCGCTCAACGCCGGGAACCTGCGACTGGGCGAGAACCTCTGGCTGAACGGGGGTTTCACGGCCACCGGCTCCGACGGGTACGGCGTGGTCCGGCTGGACAACGCACAGGTCGAGGGCGATGTCATCGGCAACGGGGCGACCATCACCAACGAGTCAGGGCCCGCCCTGCAGGCCGAGGGTTTCCAGGCCGGGCACGCGATGCTCTTCCGTGACGGGTTCACCGCCACGGGCGCGGGCCGCCACGGCGCCGTGGCCCTGCTCGCCGCGCGTGCCGGTTCCGTCGAGTTCGTGCGGGCGGTCCTGCGCAACGACTCCGGGCCCGCGCTCATGGCCGATCGGTTCGAGGTCGCCCACGCGTTCCTGCTCGACGACACGACGGTCGCGGGCTCCGGTGAGGTGGCCGCGATGCGGCTGGACGGCGCCGCGATCGGCAGCCAGGCGGCCTTCCCGCGTTCGACCGTCACGAACGATTCCGGCTCGGCGCTCTCGGCGGAGGGGGCCTCGATCACCGGAAGTGTCTTCCTGTGCCCGGGTTTCAGCGCCACCGGCGCGGGCGATGCCGGTGCCGTGCGCCTGCTCGGCGCCCGCCTCGGGGGCACCGTCGACGTCGACGGTGCCGTGCTGCGCAACGATTCCGGGCCCGCGTTCGTCGCCGTCGCCTGCGAGATCGGCCAGGGCTTGCGGATGCGGGACGGTTTCACCGCCACCGGCACGGTGGACCTGGCGAACGCGCGGATCACCGGGCCGCTGGAGTGCACCGGCGCCCGGCTCGACGGCGGGTCCGAACCGGCGCTCGACGCGCGGAAGGCGCGGATCAGCGGGAATCTGCTGCTGTGGGACACGACCGCGGACAGCGCGAGTGAGGCCAGCACGATCCAGTTGCGGGGTGTGCACGTCGAGGGCCAGCTCGACGCCCGCGGTGCCACCGTCGGCAACAGCCGGGGGCCGGCGTTCGAGGCGAGTGTGGCGACCATCGAGCAGGATCTGTTCCTGCGCGACGGTTTCAGCGCGTCCGGGGCGGGCGAAGACCGGGCGGCCGTGCTGCTCGTCCGAAGCCGGATAGCCGGTCAGGTCGCGATGGACGGGGCCACGGTCGGCAATCCGGCCGGTCCCGCGGTGAGCGCCTACCACCTGAAGGTGGGCCAACGGCTTTTCCTGGACGAGGGGCTCTCGATCCGCGGCGGCGGTACCGGGAAGGTGCTGAACCTGTCCGACGCGCGGGCGGACGGAGGACTTTCCTTCCAGCCCAAGGAGTTGACGCACGCGGCGGATCCCGGGCGCCGCCTCTCGGCGGACGGGTTGCGGTACACCGGGCTGCCGACGGGGATCGGCACCGACGCGTGGCTGGAGCTGTTGCGCTCGGGGACCGCCGAGTACACGGCGCAGCCCTACCAGCACCTCGCGGCCGCGCACCGCGCCGCGGGGCACGATCGCGAGGCACGCCGGGTGCTGATGGCCCAGCGCCGTGACCAGGTACGCCGGCGTGCGCTCACCGGGCGCGGCGAACGCGCGTGGGCGCGGTTCACCGGGGTGACGCTGGGCTACGGCTACCAGCCTTGGCGAGCCTTGGTGGGTTTCGTGGCCACCGTCGCGGTGTCGGTACTGCTGGCCGTGCTGCTCGGCGGTGCCGGTGGCCTCACCGCGGCCCCGGCCGGCCAATACCGCACCGAGGCACGCGCCGCGCCCGCGGCCGTTTGCCCGCCGCTGGACCGGGTCGGTGCCGGTCTCGACCTCGGTACCCCGCTGCTCAGCACGCGGGCCCGATGCGAAGCGACCGGCACGGCGGTGGGCCAGGCTCTCACCGTGGGCGGCTGGCTGCTCCGCCTGCTCGCGTGGACCTTCGCCACGTTGTTCGTGGCCGGGTTCACCGGCGCCGTCCGCAAGAACTGACCGGCTTCGGCACGTCTTGTCGGAGGAAGGGTGCGACAGGCGAAGGTCACCGCTCCAGGGGCTTGACGGGCTGCCTCAGGACCGTCTTGAGCCTGGCGGGGGCCGTGCGACGCGCGTCGCTGAGGTAGATCTCGTGGTGGTCGCCGTTGAAGGTGAGACCGTTGCCGGGGAGGTAGTGGTGGTGGAGGCGGTCCAGGGTGGGGGTTTCGTCGTCGTAGGAGCCGATGTGGAGGATCTGCACGCAGGTTCCTTCGGCCAGGGTGCGCGGCCGGACGTCGCCGAGCGCGGCGTTCTCCTTCTTGCGCGCGACGGTGTCGATGGCGGCCTCGACCATGTCTTCGGTGATCCAGTCCGGCTGGCTGATCATCATGGTCCACTCCCAGGCCTCTTTGCGTCGCGTGAGGAAGACGGAAGGGTCGTCCGCTCGCCATAGTCCCTCCAGCGGGCCGACCACGAAGTCCCGGCCGAGCGTCTTCTTGCTGGCGAACTTGAGCGCGTATGCCACCCCGTACAGGGCTTCGACCGCGTTCGCGTACGCGGTCGCGGTGTTCGGATCGCCTCGGCCGTCAACCGCGATGTACCGGAACTCGGGCACCTCGACGACGGTGAACTCCTTTGACGACGGCGAGTAGAGCGCCCGGTGGGCTTTCTTGATGTCGTACTTGTCCACCGCGGTCTCCTTCGTCAGTGTGTCCACTGTGGTTTCGGTCCAGCCGAGATCCGCCGCGAGCATGGCCTCGCCGTAGTCGAAGATCGCGGAGGCGGCGGTGGGCAGGGGTGCCTGGCGGGAGCGCGCCGCGCGGACGTCCGCGAGCTGTTTCCGCAGCGCTTCGCGGCGCCGCGTCAGTCCGGCGACCACGTCCGCGTCCGGCAGTCCCGGGCTGTTGGCCATCGAGACCAGGACACGCGCGTGGATCGGTGTCAGCGCCGCCAGCCCGTCGCGCGTGGCGGCGGCGCAGAGGGCGCGGCCCGGCCGCGTGGCGCGGAAGGTGGTGCGCGACTTGCCGGACGAGGGCGCGCCGGTCGCTTCGATCAGGCCGCGCTTGGCCAGTTTGTCGAGTACGTAGTAGATGGAGGAGAAGCCGAGCGCGGTCCACGCGCGTACTCCCCGCTCCTCGATGACCCGTTCCAGCTCGTACCCGTGACGGGGCTGCTCGACGAGCAACCCGAGCACGGTCAGCTCGCCATCGGTCAGCTCTGAGGTCATGACGATTATTCTAGCACTAGAATAGTGAGAGCGGCGCGCCCCGGGGACGCGGCGGCCCGCGGCTGCGAATCCGGAAAGCGTGTGATGTGGAACACGGCTATTCGAGAACCTTTCCGCGCCCCCTGTCGTCTAGCCGGATATGGAGACCCAAGGAACGCATTCCCGGAAGAGCATGGCCGATTGGCTGGTGCGCCGGATCCGGGTCTCCGTCGGCGGTTCTTCCTGGCGGCTCATGACATTTTCCGGCGTACTCGTTCTTGTGCTCCTCGGCCTTCTGGATCTCGCCTATCGGAGCCGATTCGGCGATCTGCACAGCTTCTACCAGGGTGTCCTCGCCTGGTGGCACGGTATGGATCCTTATGGACAGTTGCCTGCCACCTACGCGGGCGGGACTCCCGGGTTCATTTACCCGCCATTCGCGCTGCTTCCGCTTTCGGTGTTCGCAGCGCTGCCGTTTCCGGTCGCCGCAGTGCTGTCCGTGGTGTTTTCCGTCGCCTGTCTGGCCTGTACCTGTTTCGTCGTGTTGCGTGGGGTCTGGCCGCAGGGAGGACGTCGCGGTTGCGTGCACGCCACCGTGGCGATCGTGCCGTTCTTGCTCCTGCTGGAACCTGTCCGCAACACGATCGGGCAAGGTCAGGTGAACCTGTGGCTGATGGCCATGGTCGCGGCCGACTGCCTGGTGAAACGTCCGAAGTGGCCACGAGGGATGTGGATCGGCGTCGCGGCCGCCATCAAGGTGACCCCGGCCGCCTTCGTGCTGTTCTTCTTGGTGCGTAAGGACTTCCGGGCTTCGATCACCGCGGCGGTCACCGCCGTGGCCGTGACCGGGGGCATGTTCGCGCTCCTGCCGGCCGAGTCGGCCCGGTTCTGGCTCGGCGGAGTGCTCGACGGCCCCGCCGCCATCGTCAACCGGGAAAACCAGAGCATCACGGCCGGGCTGCACCGGCTCGGTCTGCCCGCCGGCTGGGTCACCGGGACGTGGTTGGTCCTGGCGGTGCTGGTCCTCGTGGTTTCGGTGCTGCTCATGCGCCGGGTGGGTGCCGAAGTCGCGATGGTCACCAATGGGGCCGCGGCGCTGCTGGTCTCGCCGTTGTCCTGGACCGCGCACTGGGTATGGGCGGCGCCCGCGCTGGTGGTGTTCGCCGCGAGGGTCCTGCCCGCGAGCGCGGGACGTCCGGACCGGGTACGGAAGCGAGGCTGTTACGCGATCCTCGCACTCGCCGTGTTTCTCCTGGCCGGACCGCAGGTCCTGACGCCCGCGGAAGGTCCGTGGACAGGGTGGCAGCACGTACTGGTCAATGCCTATCCGCTGGTTACCATCGGACTGTTCCTGGCGGGTGTCCTCCGAACCGCGACGGCTCCGGCGAGGCCTCGGGATCGCCTGGCGAGGCCCCGAGCCGGATGGTTACCCGCTCCGGTCCGCGCTGTCCGCACAGTCATCGTGGCACAGCGACGAACCTTGAACCGGCCTGCTCTGTCCGAAGTGGAGTAACTGACGGGGGAGGGGAGGTCACCCCGCGTTCGGCACCGCGGCCAGTGGCCTCGCCCGGACGAGTAGTTCGCCCATCCGCGGCGACGGTTCCACGCCGAGTTCGCGATGCAGCAGTGACCGATAGCTTTCGTAGGTGAGGAGCGCTTCGCTGTAGTTGCCTTCGGCCAGGTGGATCTCCATCAGCAGCCGTTGTGCGCTCTCCCGCAACGGTTCCGTGCGCATCGCCGCCAGCGCGGCCTCCACCGCGTCACCGTGGCGTCCCGTCTCCAGATCACGGACGGCAAGCGCTTCCAGCGCGTGCAGGCGCAGCTGGCGCAGCCGCTCCCGTTCGATGAGGACCCAGTCGTCGTACCAGCCGGGCAACAACTCCCGCATGTCGCGGAACGCCCTGCCGCGTGCCTCGCTGTCCCTGGCTCCCTCGGCCGAGACGAACCGGGCCGTCCGCACGAGTTCGTCGACGTCGACCCGGACCCATTCGTGCAGGCGGAGTGTCTCGCCCTCGGCGGCCACCATGGGAGCGCCGAGCTGGTGCAGCCGCCACAACGCGCTGCGCAGTCGTCCGGACGCCTTCTGCTCGTCGGACTCCGGCCACAGCGTGCCGACGGTGTGCGCCCGGGTCGCCTGCTGCCGCAGCCCGAGGAACGCCAGCAGCCGCTGCTGTGTCCTCGGCACGGCGAGCCGCCGGCCGTCGCAGTCCAGGACGAAACCGTCCATCAGGGTCAGTCGCACCGTGCATCCCATGTCTCCCCCGCACGAGAACGCCTTCCCGCGAAGCGTTGTCCCGTGCGTGATCAGCATGCGCCGGAACCGGACGGCGGGTCCCGGCCGAAAGGGCGGCCATGCAGGCACAGGTCGCGTCCGGTTGGGCCGTTCGGCCGTATCGGGCAGCCCGGCCACCTTGTGGAAACCTTTCGGCGGATGTGCCGGAAATGCTTGACCCGCCGGGAAACCTGGTGCGCTTCAAGGCGAACGCAGCAGACGGGTGTCGCAACTCACGTCTTGACGAGAACCGGGAGGGTCGCGCGCGGCGTCTGGCCGGGTGAGGGACGGAATCGGCCGGAGTGGCCGGTCTCAGCCGCTCACCAAGAAGCCGGCGGCCCCGATCCGCGCGAGCGCGTGGACCGAAGTGAAGGGAAACGCAGATGAGCAACATCGTTCTGGCCCAGCAGGCCGCCGAGACCGTCAACCTCAACAAGGGTCTCGCCGCCATCGGTTACGGTCTCGGCGCGATCGGCCCC
>NZ_JBHYIK010000061.1:0-41580 GCF_042739735.1 Amycolatopsis sp. NPDC059027
CGTGTCCACAGTGGACGAAAATGCCGTTAAGGCCACCTTAAGGGCGTCAGACGCCCGTAAGGTGGCCTTAACGGCATGTGCGGTGAGACTTACGCGGCGCCGTCGAACAGCGACGTCACCGAGCCGTCCTCGAAGACCTGCTGGATAGCCTCGGCCAGCATCGGCGCGATGGAGAGCACCGTCAGGCCCGGGAAGTGCTTCTCCGGCGGGATCGGCAGCGAGTTCGTCACGATGACCTCGCGGGCCTTGCAGTTCGAGAGCCGCTCGGTCGCCGGGTCGGACAGGATGCCGTGCGTGGTCGCGATGACGACGTCGGCGGCGCCCTCGTCGAGCAGCGCGTCGGTGGCCTTGACGATCGTGCCGCCGGTGTCGATCATGTCGTCGACCAGCACGCACAGCTTGCCCTCGACGTGCCCGACGACGCGGTTGGCGACGGCCTGGTTCGGCTTGTCGGGGTCGCGGGTCTTGTGGATGAACGCGATCGGCCGGTCACCCAGCTGCTGCGCCCACTTCTCGGCCAGCCGCACACGGCCCGAGTCCGGCGAAACGACCGCGATGTCGGAGCCGCCGTAGGTCTTCTTGATGTGCTCGGCCAGCACGCTCTGCGCCATCAGGTGGTCGACGGGGCCGTCGAAGAAGCCCTGGATCTGCGCGGTGTGCAGGTCGACGGTCATGATCCGGTCGGCGCCCGCGGTCTTGAACATGTCCGCGATGAGCCGCGCCGAGATCGGCTCGCGGCCCTTGTGCTTCTTGTCCTGCCGCGCGTACGGGTAGAACGGCATGACCACGGTGATCCGCTTCGCGCTCGCCCGCTTGAGCGCGTCCACCATGATCAGCTGCTCCATCACGAACTCGTTGATGGGCGTCGTGTGGCTCTGGATGACGAACGCGTCGCAGCCGCGCACCGACTCCTCGAACCGCACGAACAGCTCGCCGTTGGCGAAGGTGTGCGCGGTCTGCGGCGTGATCGTCACGTCGAGGTACTTGGCGACCTCGTCCGCGAGTTCCTTGTGCGCGCGGCCGGAGAAGAGCATCAGGTTCTTCTTCGGCGTGCCGGACTTCTGACTCATGCTGGCGACTCCCCGTCGTTTCCTACTACCGGTTCGGACACAACGGTGGTGTCCTGCTGTGCGGCGAGCGCGGCTTCCGCCGCCTCCGCCGCGGGCGTGCCCGGCCTGCGCCGGATCGCCCAGCCTTCGATGTTGCGCTGCGGTCCCGCGGACACCGCGAGCGTGCCCGGTGGCACGTCCTCGCGGATCACCGCCCCCGCCCCGCTGTAGGCGCCGTCACCCACCTTCACCGGCGCGACGAACGTGTTGTCCGCGCCCAGCCGCACGTACGACCCGATTTCGGTCTTGTGCTTGTTGACGCCGTCGTAGTTGACGAACACGCTCGAGCAGCCGATGTTGCTGTGCTCGCCGATGACCGCGTCGCCGACGTAGGTCAGGTGCGGCACCTTCGTCCCGGTGCCGATGTCGGCGTTCTTGGTCTCGACGAACGCGCCGAGCTTCCCTTTCGCCCCCAGCTTCGTGCCCGGCCGCAGGTAGGTGAACGGCCCGACCTTGACGCCGTCGCCCAGCTCGGAGTCCGAACCGTGCGTCCGCACCACCGACGCCCCCGCGCCGACGCGGACGTTCTCCAGCGTGCTGTCCGGGCCGACCGTGGCACCCTCGCCGACCGACGTCGTCCCCTTGAGCTGCACTCCCGGCTCGAGGACGACGTCCCGTTCGAGCGTGACGCCCGCGTCGATCCAGGTGCTGCCCGGGTCCACGATCGTGACGCCGGAGCGTTGCCAGCCGCGGATGATCCGGCGGTTCAGCTCGGCGCCCAGCGTCGCCAGCTGGACCCGGTCGTTGATCCCCTCGGTCACCCACGGGTCGTCGACCACCAGGGCCCCGACGCCCTTGCCGTCGCCACGCGCGATGGCCAGCACGTCGGTCAGGTACAGCTCGCCCTGGGCGTTGTCGGTGGAGAGCCGGGAGAGCCCGTCGGCCAGCACAGCCGCGTCGAAGGCGTACACCCCGGAGTTGATCTCGGTGATCTCGTGCTGCTCGGGCGTCGCGTCCTTCTGCTCGACGATCGCCGCCACCGCGCCCGCCTCGTCCCGCAGGATGCGGCCGTAGCCGGTCGGGTCGGCGACGACCGCGGTCAGCACGGTCACCGAATTGCCCGTCCCGGTGTGCTCGGCCAGCAGCGCGGACAGCGTCGCGGTGTCCAGCAGCGGCACGTCGCCGTAGCTGACGATCACCGTGCCGGTCAGGCCGTCGGGCAGCGCGGCCAGCGCGCACGACACCGCGTGCCCGGTGCCCTTCTGCTCGGTCTGGACGGCGGTGGTCACCCCGCGCCCGAGCGTGTCGCCGATGCGGCCCAGCTCCGCGCCGACCGCCTCGCGGCCGTGTCCGATCACCACCACCAGATGCTCCGGTTCGAGCCCCGCCGCCGCCCGCACGGCGTGCTCGACCAGCGGTCTCCCGGCGATCGGGTGCAGCACCTTCGGGGTGGCGGATCGCATGCGGGTGCCCTCACCCGCGGCGAGGATCAACGTGCTCAGCGGGCCGGTCACGACACTCCCAACAGTTCACCAACTCATGCTCTGTCGGGGTTCGATCCTACGTGGGCTCCTCGGCGCCCCACGCGGGGTCGGTCGGAGCATCCTCACCAGGCCAAACGTTCGCCGGTTCGGCCGTCATCGAATTCGCCGAGGCGACCTGGTTGCCGCCGCCGCGCTTCGCCTCGTACATCGCCGCGTCCGCCCGCGCGAGCACCTGTTCGGCACGCTCCTGCGGGCGCAGCGAGACGAGCCCGATCGACAGCGTCACGCCGTGCGAAAGGTGGTGCGGGAGCTGCGCGACGGACTTCACCGCGCGGCCGAGCGCCATCTTCGCCGCCGACGCCGGCGCACCGGGCAGCAGCACGATGAACTCGTCACCGCCGTAGCGCGCGACGACGTCGTCGCCGCGCAACGCGTCGCGCAGAGTGCTGGCGACGACCCGCAGCACGTTGTCGCCCTCGGCGTGCGACTGCTGATCGTTGACGCCCTTGAAGCCGTCGAGGTCGACGAGCGCGACCGCCAGCGGCTGCGCGTCGGCCGACGAGGACAGCATGCGCAGCTTCTCGTCGAGCGCGCGGCGGTTGGGCAGCCCGGTGAGCGGATCCTGCAGCGCCTGCTGGGTGATGGCGCCGTGCTCGGCCGACAGCCGCTCGTGCTCGCGGCGCGCGTTGAGCGTGGCGATCTGCGATTCGCGCAGCGTCCACATCTCGGCCTCCAGCGTCGTCGCGTAGTCGATCAGCGACTGGCTGGCACCGGACGCGTAGTCCGGGGTGGTGTCGAGGCGGGCCAGTTCGCGCGAGACGTTGAGCCGCATGGTCGGCTGCGAGATGTCCGCGGCCATGGCCTTCTTCGTCGTGCGCAGGACGTCGAGCGCCTCTTCGCGGCGCCCGGCCTTGTCCAGGCAGCGGGCCAGCGCGATGGCCACGACTTCCTTCTCGTACGGGAACCCGAGGCCGGAGTACAGGTGCTCGAGCCGTTCGATGTGCTCTTCGCCGGGGTTGTTCAGCGCGAGCGCGGCGGCGAGCGCGCCGACCTGGTCGACCGCGGCCACCCCGGCCTTGCGCGGGAACAGCGATTCGGCGAACGGGCCCTCCGCGGCCTCGGCCATCGACGCGGCGACGCGGAACTTCTCCGCGCTCGCCTCGTACTGCTCGACGCGTTCGAGCCGCAGACCCCAGCCGAGCAGCATCTTGACGCGGTTGAACAGCTGCAGGGTGATCTCGTGCGGGCTGGCGCTCTCGCGGATCGCCTGGTGGGCGCGGCCGATGACCTCCTCGGCCGCCTCGTACACGCCGAGCTGGTTGAGCACGATCCAGCAGTCGATCAGCGCGGTGGACTGCATCCGGTTCCAGTTGCGGACACCGACGCCGCGGTCCGGGATCGTCGAATCGTCGAGGATGGCCAGCGCCCGCGCGATCTCGGTGAGCGCGGCGTCCTCCTGCTCGGCCAGCACGAGCCGGCGCCCGCGCAGAGCGTGCGCGTCGGCGCGCAGCAGCGCGAGGCCGTGGCGGCGGGTGTGCGCGAGCATCTCGTCGAGCCGGGGCTCCGCCTCCGCGGCGAGTCCGCGGGTGAGCAGCCTGGCCAGTGCGGACGCGCGCAGCAGCTGCGCGACCAGCAGCGGTTCACCGCGGCGCTGTGTCTCGTCGAGGAGCTCGTCCATCGTGGCGACGATTTCGAGCTGCTGGGCGTGTTCCAGACGCTGCACCGCGGCCGTCAGCTCGCGGGCGCGGCCGACCAGCCAGGCGTCGGACATTTCGACCAAGGTCGGCCGCCTGGCCGTTCCCGCGAAGCCGTCGATCGTCGTCTCGTCGCTCAGCCGCGCTCACCCCCGCTGCTCGCTGTCCGTCTCGCGCTGCTCCGCCGCCAGGATTCGAACCTGAACTGTCAGAACCAAAATCTGAAGTGCTGCCGATTACACTACGGCGGATCGTTCCTGGTCAGAATAGCGACGATCGGCGCGGCCCCGTGCGGGAGGGGTTATCTCCCGCCGTGGCGGGTATCCGCGGACATGGTTGTCGTCCCCCGCGCGGCCGTTCGCCCCTCCCCAGCCGCCAAAACCTCCTGTACCGTAACTTACGGCATCGTAGGTTAGGTAACCCTTCGCAGGGATGCACGTAGGAAGAAGTGAACTGCATGACGGCCACGCTCGACCGTTCTCAGCCCACCGGGGAGCCATCGGCCCCGAAGGGCCCCAAGCCCCTCTACGGCGGAACACGCTCCGTCGGCGTCCAGGTTTCGGTCTACTTCGGTGTGATCGCACCGCTCGCCGCTCTGCTCGTCGCCGTCCCCTTCGCCTGGGGCTGGGGACTGAACTGGGTCGACGTCGCGCTCTTCGTCGTCTTCTACGGAATCAGCGGGCTCGGGGTCACCGTCGCCTACCACCGCTACTTCACGCACGGTTCGTTCAAGGCCAAGCCATGGCTGCGCGTCGTGATGGCCGTCGCGGGCAGCGTCGCGCTGCAGGGTCCGGTGATCACCTGGGTCGCCGACCACCGCCGGCACCACGCCTTCTCCGACCGTGACGGCGATCCGCACTCGCCGTGGGCGTTCGGCACCTCGCCGGTGGCCATCGCCAAGGGTTTCTGGCACGCGCACATGGGCTGGCTGTTCGAGCGCGACACCACCAACCAGGAGCGGTTCGCCCCGGACCTGGTCAAGGACCCGGCCATCAAGAAGGTGGACAGCCTGTTCTGGCTGTGGGCGCTGGTGAGCCTGTTCGGGCCCGCGCTGATCGGCGGACTGGTCACCTGGTCGCTGTGGGGTGCGGTGACCGCGTTCTTCTGGGCCGGGCTGGTCCGGGTCTGCGTGCTGCACCACGTGACCTGGTCGGTGAACTCGATCTGCCACATGATCGGCGAGCGCCCGTTCGCCGCGCGGGACCGGTCGGCGAACTTCTGGCCGCTGGCGATCTTCTCCTTCGGCGAGTCGTGGCACAACCTGCACCACGCCGACCCGACGTCCGCGCGGCACGGCGTCAAGCGCGGCCAGCTCGACATGTCGGCCCGGCTCATCTGGATCTTCGAAAAGTTCGGCTGGGTGCACGACGTGCGCTGGCCGACCCCGCAGCGTCTGGCGCGGATCGCTACCGAAAGTAAATAAATCGCATAGCTCGGCTACAGTGCCGTAGTGGCGGCACGAAGGCGGGGAAAGCGTGAAACGGTCACCGGGGCTCGTCCGGCGGCCCCGGTGACCCGGGTGCGGATGACCGGAAGCGAACGCAGGCAACAACTCCTGAACGTGGCGCGCGCCCTGTTCGCGGAAAAGGGCTTCGACGGGACGTCGATCGAGGAGATCGCGCACCGGGCGAACGTGTCCAAACCGGTCGTGTACGAGCATTTCGGCGGGAAAGAGGGGATCTACGCGGTCGTCGTCGACCGCGAGACCCAGCTCCTGCTCGACCGGATGGTGTCCACTCTGCACGGTGGGCACCCGAGGGTGATGCTGGAACAGGCGGCGATCGCGCTGCTCAGCTACGTCGAGCACTCGCACGACGGATTCCGCATCCTCGTCAGGGATTCGCCGGTGGCGAGTTCGACCGGGACGTTCTCCACGGTCCTGAACGACATCGCCAGCCAGGTCGAACACATTCTCGCGCAGCAGTTCGCGGCACGGGGCTACGACGAGAAACTGGCTGCGCTCTACGCGCAGGCGCTCGTCGGCATGGTCGCGTTGACCGGGCAGTGGTGGCTCGACGCGCGCAAGCCCAAACGCGAGGAGGTCGCCGCGCATCTGGTGAACCTGGCGTGGAACGGACTGTCCCATTTGGAGCACAAGCCGAAGCTGCGGCTCGGCTGAGGTTGCTGATTTTCCCACCGTGAGCCGTTTGGGCGATTCGGGTGATACTCGGACGACGCGGGCAACTTCGCGCCGGAAGCGCGCGTACGTGGTGTGACAGCCAGAACGGCTCATGGGGAGGCCGCGTTGTTGTACACGACTCACGACGACAAGCCGGGAAAAAGACCGAGAACAGGCGCCGCCGCGCGAGTAGCCGCCGTCACGATGCTGATGGCGGGGCTGCTCGTCGCGCTCGCCGGGCAGAACGTCGCGGGAGCCGTCGGCCATGCGGCGCCGATGTCCCGCTGGACGCAGGTGAACAAGCACGAGCCCGACCGCTCGTACTGGGAAACCGCGCGCGACGCCGCACGGGTCGGCCGGTCCGCCGATCCGAAGGGCGTGTTCCGCTCGTTCTTCCGGATCGACACGTCGAAGACGAACGGATCGCGGATCCACAAGGCCGAATTCGACGTCTCGGTCGACACCTCGAAGCCGTGTTCGCCGACGACGCTGGAACTCTGGGCGGTCCGGCCCATCGATCCCGCGCAGCCGCTGACCTGGAACAACTCGCGCGACGCCTGGCTCGGCGACGCACCGCTGGCCACCAGTTCCGGCGACGCCTGCGGCGGTGGCCTCCTGCGACTGGAATTCGCGAGTGACGCATTGAAAGCGCTTGCGCAAAGGGCCGCGGACGAACGCAGCGGCTTCGTCACGCTGGGCGTGAAACTGCGGAACGAGCATCTGCCCAAGGGAATGGCGCTCAAGCCCGAAAGCGCCTTCCTTACCGTGGAATACAACAATCCGCCGACCGTGACCCGGGTTTCCACGTCCTATCCGTCTCGTTGCGGTACCGCTGAAGCGCCAACGCCCCTCAATGACGGACGGGTCCGTCAGTTCTCCGGGGCGAGCAGTGATCCCGAATCCTCGGACGGCATCACGACCAGGCTGGAGATCCTCCGCGCGGACGGCTCGCTCGCTTACGCCACCGAGGTCGGGCCGATCGGCAGTGGCGCCTTCTCGTGGTCGGAACTTCCCGAAGGCGTGCTCGTGGACGGCCAGACCTACCACTACCACGCGCAGGCAAGGGACGCCCTCGACGTCGGTCCGTCCACACCGGACTGTTATTTCACGGTCGACGCGGTGCGTCCTGGCGTGCCACGGATCTCCTCGGCCGACTTCCCGGACGGGGAGCCGGTGATTCCGGCGTGCACTACCGGAACGGTGACCTTGCGCGCCGCCGCGGGCGACACCGACGTCGCGGAGTTCATGTACGGCTTCAAGGCCGAAAGGGTCACGCACCGGATCAAGGCGGCGCCGGACGGCAGCGCGGTGCTCCCGGTCACCGTCTTCGAGGACCCGATCACCCATGTCGCCTCGGCGCGTCTCTACGTCCGCGCCGTCGACCGGGCGGGCAACGTCAGCGACCTCACCCCGTCCTGGGATCTGTCCGCTTTGGACAATCCGGCGCCGCGGGCCCATGTGCCCGAGGACATGAACGGCGACGGCCGGTCCGACGTCACCCTGTTCATGGACCACGACTTCGGCGGCAGGAGAATCTGGAACGTCACCGCCCGCGACGGCGGCTTCTACCAGGGCACCGTGGTGATGGACGCCGGTATCTCCTCGGGCGGCCTCGCGCCGCTGCGCTACGTCCGCGGCGACTTCGACGGCGACGGCCGCACGGACGTCGCGACGTTCACCCAGGCACCCGGTGACCGGGCGCAGCTGTCGGTGTATCCCTCGGACGGCCACGGATACGCGGGCCGCAACACCTGGGACAGCGGCTCCGCGGCGTGGCCGCTGAGCACCCTGCGCATGTTCTCCGGCGATTTCACCGGTGACGGCAAGGCGGACGTCGCGGTGCAGCGGCCCGCCGACGGCGGCGGCTGGCAGGTGACGGTGTTCCCCGGCGGCGCGCTGAACGCCCCGGTCGTCTGGTACACCTCGCCCGGTGACCCGGCCAAGGCGAACCTGGTCGCCGGCGACTTCGACGGCGACGGCCGTACCGACCTGGCCGAACTCCGCGACGAGGGCGACTGCCACGCGAACCTGACCGTGCACCGCTCGACCGGCTCCGCCTTCGATGCCGGTGCGTCCACATGGGACGGTCCATTCTGTACCGGACGGAGCACTCCGGTGGCCGCGGACGTCGACGGGGACGGCAAGGCCGACGTCGTCGCGATGTACGACCACGGTGGTGGCGACACGGCTATGGTCGTCTTCGGTTCCACGACCGGCTTCGCCCCGCATGACTGGTGGCGGCGCACGGGCGAGTTCGACCCGGCGAAATCCGTGCTCACCACCGGGGACTTCGACAAGGACGGGAAGGCCGACGTCGCGGTGGTCACCGCGAACGCGCCCGACGAGAGTCAACTGTGGACACTGCGCTCCACCGGGACCGCGTTCGGTGACCGGGTCCTCGGCTGGCAGGAGGTGACCGGCGGCGTCCCGACGCGCCCCAATGGCTGACTTCGGCCCGCGTGTGTGGGGCCGGTTACATTTCGTCCGGAATGGCCGGTCGTGCGTAACGTTCCGCGGGCAGGCGACGGATGACATCACACACCCGCGACGCGCGGTGTCTTTCGTCGAGGGGGAACGTCATGGACAAGCTGCCGTCGGACCCGGCCGAGTTCGGCAGAGGGTTGTCGGAACTGCCGAAGGCGCCGCCGATCCTGCCGGTCAAGCAGCGCGGCCGGGGGCCGAAGATCGCGCTGTTCACCGGGATTCCTGTCCTCGCGGCGTTCCTCATCGGGCTCGTGGTCGTGGTGGTGCCGAAGCTCGGGACCGGGATGGACGTCGGTTCGTGCGTTCAGGGCCAGGTCGACGACGCCGACAGCATTCATACCGTGACGTGTGGGCCGGACGCCAAGTACAAGGTCGTCGGCAAGGTCGCCGACCAGTCTCAGATCGCGCTCCGGATCTCCACGTCGGTGTGTGAGCCGTTCCCGACCGCGGACGCGATCTTCTGGCAGGGCGCGCGGTCGGGCACCGGCACGGCGTTCTGCCTCGAGGACCTCAAGACACCGGGTGAGCGGATGCCGCTCGTCGGCGACTGTCTCAAGGGCGACGCCATCGAATCGCAGAAGACCGAGAAGGTTCCCTGCGGGGAGGCCGGGTACAAGGTCGTCGCCGTCGAAGCGGGGTCGGCGTTCGGCTTCGGCGGCGACTCCTGCGTCCAGGCACCGACCGCGGGCGCCGCGGTCCGGTGGAAGCGGACCGGGACGGCGGCGCTGCCCCAGGAGAAGGTGCTCTGCCTGGAGGATCTCAAGAACCCCGGCCACCGCAGGCCGGTGGTGGGCGGCTGCCTGAACCTGCAGGACAAGAGCCTGACCGTGCTCGACTGCGGCGCGGGCGCGCGGTTCAAGGTCGTCGGCAAGGTCGACGGCGTCACGCAGATCGACGGGCTCACCGATCCGATCGCGAAGAACTGCCCGTCGATGCCCACCGCGACGGACGCCGTCTGGTACGGCATGGGCAGCGTGCTCAGCGGCACCCGCTACTGCCTCGAACCGGTCAGGAAATAGGGGCCGAAAACCAAGCCGTCCTGGAGCCACTCCAGCGCTAGGGTCGGGTACACGGCTACGAACGGAGGTACTCGACAATGGGGCAGAGCAGGGAAATCGTGGTGACCGGCGGCGGTACCGGCATCGGGTACGCCGTGGCGTCGGCCTTCGCGAAGGCGGGGGACCGCGTCACGATCACCGGGCGCCGCGAACGGGTATTGGGCGAGGCCGCGACGCTGCTCGGTGCCCGGCCGGTGGTGTTCGACGCGGCCGACCCCGCCGCGGTGACCAGGGCACTCGACGAGCTGCCCGAGCGGGTCGACGTGCTGGTCAACAACGCGGGTGGCAACATCGACTTCCTGCGTGAGCAGCCGGACGATCTCGCCGCGTTCGCCGCGGGGTGGGAAGCGAACATCCAGTCCAATGTGTACACCGCGGCGCTGGTCACCCGCGCGCTGCGCGACCGGCTCGCCGACGGCGCCCGCGTCGTCACGATCGGGTCGATCGCGGCGCACACCGGGGCCGGCTCCTACGGTGCGGCCAAGGCGGCGATCGAGGCCTGGAACATCGACGTGGCAAGGGAATTGGGGCCGCGCGGGATCACCGCGAACGTCGTGGCGCCGGGGCTGGTCGGCGACACCGAGTTCTTCCGCGGCAAGCTCAGTGACGAACGGCGCGAATGGCTCATCGGCAACACGTTCACCAAACGCGCCGGCGAGCCCGACGACGTCGCCGAGGTCGTCACATTCCTGGCGAGCCCCGGCGCCCGGCACGTCACCGGCCAGGTCGTACACGTGAACGGCGGCGCGTTCGCCGGACGCTAGCGGGTAGTTCGATCAGGCGGGCGTGACGCGGAGCAGCTTGTCGTCGGTGCCGTTGGACGTCGTCACGTACAAGGCGCCGTCCGGGCCGCTCCGCGCCGCGCGCAGCCTGCCGAACCGGTCGTCGAACTCCGGCGGCAGCGAGACGTCCTTCACCGTGCCCGCCGCGTCGAGTTGGAACAGCAGCAGTTTCTGTCCTTTCAGCGCGACGACGGCCAGCGCGCCCTCGTTCGCTCCCCACCGGGAACCGGTCAGGAACGCGTCGGCGCAGATCGCCTCGGTGATCTTCCCGGTTGTCCACAGTGGAAGGACGGCGTCCGGGAACCGTTTCGTGTCGGTCATCGGGACGCTCTCGTCGTAACTGCTGTCGGTGCCGCCCTTCGACGGGTCCCAGCCGTAGTTCGCCCCGGCACGCAACAGGTTGACCTCGTCGTCGAAGGCCGGTCCGTGTTCGGCGGTGATGATCTGGTTCGTGCCCGGCCGGATCGCGACGCCCTGTACGTTCCGATGTCCGTAGGTGTAGATCCGCCGCTCGTTCGGATCGGCCGAACCGATGAACGGGTTGCCCGGCACCGGTTCCCCGGTCTTCGGGTCGATGCGCAGCACCTTGCCGCCGAGGCTGTGCCGGTCCTGCGCGAGTATCGATCGTGCGGTGTCGCCGGTGCCGACGTACAACGCGCCGTCCGGGCCGAGCGTCGGACGGCAGCCGGAGTGCCGCCCGCTCGGGTTCACCGGCAGCCCGGTCAGCAGGTCCCGTACCCGTGCCGCACTCGCGTTGTCCTCGGCCAGTTTCCAGGTCACCAGCCGGACGTCGACGGCGCGTGCGCCCTCCTTGTGCGTCTGGCAGGTGGTGAACTCGCGGGACGTCGCGAAGTCCGCGCTCACCGAGAGACCCATCAGGCCGCCCTCGCCGTTGACGAGGACGTCGGAGAAGTCCGCGGCGACGTTCGTGGTGCGGTCACCGCTGACCAGCGCCAGCTTCCCCGGACGCTGCGTGACGAGGATGGCGCCGCCGGGCAGGAAGCCGACGTCCCAGCCGTGCTCCAGACCGGACGCGACCTGCTCGACCTTGAACGCCCCGGCGGCGGGTCGCGCCGTCGACGCCGCCGGTCCCGGCAACTGCTGGGTGCTCGCGGCCGAACAGCCCGTGACCAGGGCCGTCACCGACGCGAGCAGAGCTACGACAGCGGGGCGCATGCACCCAGGATGCCCCGATGTCCGATGTGGCGCCACGACTTGCGACACGACCGCGACAGGGCGTGGACCCGGCCCGCACACACGGTCGCCACCCTCGGCGGCATGACTGACGTATTGACCGCCCCTGGTGCCACGGAAAGAAAGCGGCATCTCCCGGCGTTGGACGGGCTTCGCGGCGTCGCGATCGCGGGAGTGCTGCTGTTCCACACCGGCCATCTGTCCGGCGGTTTTCTCGGTGTGGACCTGTTTTTCGCGCTTTCGGGCTACCTCATCACCGGACTGCTGCTGCGCGAGGTCGAAACGACCGGGACGGTGTCGCTGGTCGCGTTCTGGGGCAGGCGTCTGCGCCGTCTGGTGCCGGCGTCGGCGGTGATGCTGGCCGGGGTCACGCTGCTGGCCTGGGCGCTCGGCCCGCCGGATCTGCTGCGGTTCGCGCTGGTGGACGGTCCCTGGGTGCAGTTCGACCTGGTCAACTGGCATCTGCTCGCCGAGTCCGCGAGTTACTGGGACCGGTTCGGCTCGACCCGGGTGTTCGAACACCTGTGGAGCATCGCGGTCGAGGAGCAGTTCTACGTGATCTGGCCGGTGGTGCTCCTGCTCGTCGCGCGCTGGGCGAGGCGGGCGGAATGGCCGGTCGCCGTGATCGCGGCCGGTGTTTCGGTGGCGTCGCTGATCCTCATGGTGGTGCTGCTCGACCCGGCCGACACGACCCGCGTCTACACCGGCACCGACACCCGCGCGTTCTCGCTGATGCTGGGCGCGCTCGCCGCGACCGAGCCGGTGCGGCGCCTGCTCGCCCGGTTCGGCGGGAAAGCCGTCCTGATCGTGCTCACGGCAGGGCTGGCGGTGACCTGGTCCTTGGTGGACGGTGAGAAATCACTGTGGCTGTTCCGTGGTGGGCTGTTCGCACATTCGCTCGCGGCCGCGCTGGTGGTCGCACTCTGTGCACAGGCACCGCGAAGCTGGGTCGCCCGCGTGCTGGCTAGCCCGCCGCTGCGGTGGCTGGGGCAGATCTCCTACAGCCTGTACCTGTGGCATTGGCCGGTGCTGCTCTTGCTCACGCCCCAACGGACAGGTGTCGACGGGTGGGCGCGGACCGCCGTCGTCTGCGTGGTGTCGATCGGGCTGGCGACGCTGTCGAAGTACCTGGTGGAGGACCCGATCCGGTTCCGCGCACGCTGGGCGCGGGGACGTTCGGGGGCGGTCGCGTTCGCCTCGGCCATGGCCGCGCTCGTCGTGCTGTGGGTGGCCGTGCCGTCCCCGGCGGTGACCACGATCGACGTCGGCAGGCTCGGAGTGGCGGCCTGCGACAAAGCCGCGACATTCCGGGGACAGTGCCAGGACACCGGATCGGCAGGGTCGGTGTCGTGAGGAAAACAACCAAGCTGATGGCAGGCCTGGCAGTGGCGCTGATGGCGCTCGCCGGCTGCGCGAACGAAACGTCCACAAAGGAAGCCGCGGTGAACAAGCCGGGGCTGTCCAAGGTGTTGTTCATGGGTGACTCGATCGCCGAGGGCGAGTCCCTGCCGCTGGAAGCGGCGGCGAAGGCCAGCGGCCTCACGCTGAAGTCGCTCGCCTCGGCCGGTGGCGGTGGCGTGGTCGGCCCCATCGCGGAGATGACGTGGAAGGACTTGCCTGGCACCGTAAGCGATTTCAAGCCCAACGTGATCGTCTATCAGATCACGACGTACGACTGGGGCTCCGAGCAGGAGCAGCGCGCCGGGTACGAGCGATTGGTGAAGACGGCGGCGGATGCCGGCGCGCGGCTCGTCTTCGTCCCGTTCCCGCCCATCACCCCGGACGAGTTCTACGCGTCCCATATGGACGATCTCAACCGGACGCCGCAGGTGGCCAAGGAGGTGGCGGGCGGCTCCGGCGGACGCGCCGTCGTCCTCGACAGCACCGCCGTGTGGGGGGCCACCTACCAGCGCGACCGGGACGGCAAAATCGACCGCAGCACCGACGGCATCCACACCTGCCCGCAGGGCGCGGCCCGGTTCACCACCTGGCTGCTGGGCGAGCTGGCGAAGCAGTTCCCCGGGTTCACCCCGGCGTCCCCGCAGACCTGGGCCAACACCGGCTGGGCCGCTGACAAACGTTTCAAAGGCTGCTGACCGCTTCCCGACCGGCCACAGTGTCCACTGTGGCCGGTCAGCCGCCGGGGCGGACCAGCCCGCTCTCGTACGCGAACACCACCGCGTGCACCCGGTCCCGCAGCCCGAGCTTCCCGAGAATGCGGCCGACGTGCGTCTTCACCGTCGTCTCGCCGATGTAGAGCTTCCCGGCGATCTCGGAGTTCGACAGTCCTCGTGCGATCAGGCCGAGAACGTCCTTCTCCCGCTCGGTCAATGAGTCCAGTTTGGACACGTCGGCGGGCGTGCGATCGTCGGCGAGGTAGCGGTCCAGCAGCCGCCGGGTGACCGACGGCGACACCATGGCGTCGCCGCGCAGCACTCCGCGCACGGCCACCAGCATCTCGTCCGACGGCGCGTCCTTGACCAGGAATCCGCTGGCCCCGGCCCGGAGCGCGGAGTAGGCGTACTCGTCGAGGTCGAACGTGGTGATCACCAGCACCCGGACGTCCGGGAACCCGGCGCAGATCCGCTCGGTCGCGGCGACCCCGTCCAGCACCGGCATCCGGACGTCCATCAGCACCAGGTCCGGCACCAGCTCACGGGCCGCGGCGACCGCCTCCTCGCCGTTCGTGGCCTCGCCGCAGACGGTCAGGTCGGGCTGGCTGTCGATGATCATCCGCAGCCCGACCCGCACCAGCTCCTGGTCGTCGCAGATCAGGACGCGGATCACGCGGCGTCCTCCAGCAAGAGAGTCGCACTCACGCGATAGCCCCCGTCGTCCGTCGGCCCGGTGTCCAGCTTGCCGTGGTACATCTCGACCCGCTGCGCCATCCCGGTCAGGCCCCGTCCCGACGACGGTAACGCGGGGGCGGGATGTTCCCTGCCGCCGGAATTGGTGACTTCGACACGGATTTCGCGCCGGGCGCCGCCAGGTCCGAAGTCGACTTCGACCCGGCCGGTGGCGTCGGCGGGCGCGTGTTTGATCATGTTGGTCAGCGCCTCCTGGACGATGCGATACACCTGCAGCGCCGCGCTCGCCGGCAGCTCGGCGGGTTCGCCGGTGACGGCGAGATCGACGCGGCGGCCCCCGGTGCTCACCTGATCGACGAGGGTACGCAGCTCGGTGACCGTCGGTTGTGGACTGCGGCCCGCTTCACCCGCGTGCAGCACTTCGAGCAGCCTGCGGAGCTCGGCGAGCGCGTCGCGGCCGGTGCGGCTGATGGTGTCGAGCGTCCGGTCGACGGACTCGGGATCCTGGTGCCGCATGAGTTTCGCGCCCTCGGCGTTGAGCACGATGACGCTCATGCTGTGCGCGAGCACGTCGTGCAGTTCACGGGCGATGCGGGTGCGTTCCTCGGCGACGGCGGCCCTGGCCTGTGCCTTCTCCTCGGATATCGCCAGTTCGGCGCGGATCCCCTCCTCCTCGGTGAGCTTCTCCCTGGCACGGAAGAACTCGCCGAGGGCCCAAGCCGCGATGTGCAACGGCAGGCCCGCGAGGAAGGCGGTCGGGATGTTCTGCGCGGCCACGCCCCAGGTGACGGCCCAGCCGATGTCGAGCGCCAGGATGCAGCAGGCGACCACCGCGGCGAACCGGCGATCACCTCGTTTGACCAGGTTGAACAGCACGACGGCCAGTGCGAGGTCGCCGCGGCCGCGATCGGAGGCCCACATGGTGTTGGTGTAGGCGGTGACCACTCCGGCGATGATCAGGACGGCGGCAGTCCTGGGGTACCGCCGCCGGAACAGCAACGGCAGCAGGAAGAGGTAGGGCACCAGCAGGATCGCGTGCGAGACGCCCGGGAATTCACTCATCGGCCGCATGAACACGAACACGGCGTACAGCGGCAGATCCCGCACCCAGGGATGTCCGCGGAGCCAGATGTTCAGCCGGTACACGCGTCGAACGTAACCCGGATCGCCGTGCGCGGGCGTCGTCCCGCGGTACCGATCGGGTCCTTCCGCAGGAGGACGGAACCGCGACGACGCGGCCGACGCCGGGCCACAAGACCCGTTCCTAGCGTCGAAAACATGTCGATCACCAGGGAATTCCTCCGCCACCCGGTCCGCACCGGTGCCATCGCGGCGAGCTCGCCCGCGCTGGCCGAAGCGATGACCGCGGGTCTCGGGCTGGAGCGCGCGAACACCGTCGTCGAACTCGGGCCCGGCACCGGCGTGTTCACCCGGGCCGTCCTCGACCGGCTGCCGCCCGGCGCGCGGCTGACCGCGTTCGAGATCAACCCGCGGCTCGCCGCTGACCTGCGACGTCGCTTCGCACACGCGCCGGTCGAGGTCGTCGAGGACTCCGCCGAGTCACTGGCCGCGCGCGTCGCCGGCCCGGTGGACGTCGTGGTGTCCGGTCTGCCGTGGACGGTCATGTCCGACGCGGTGCAGGCCCGCATCCTCGACGCGGTCACTGCCGTCCTCGCCCCGGAAGGCTGCTTCAGCACCTTCGCCTACGCGCACGTGGCGTGGACACCACCCGCGCGCCGGTTCGCCGCAGCGTTGCGGGCCCGGTTCGCGGTCGTCGACCGCGGCCCGGTGGTGTGGCCGAACCTGCCGCCCGCCTTCGTCCACCGCGCCGCGCTGCCGGTCGCCTCCCGAACGGAACCGCGTCGTGGACAGTCTGCTACGGCCACTCCTTGACGCTCCGGCGCCGTGGGTCTACCTAATCTGTTTCTTGTTGATCACCGCGGAAACGGCGCTGCTGCCCGGAATCATCCTGCCCACACTGTCCACTTTGCTCTTGATGGGCTTCCTCGCGCAGCGGGGCACCCTTGACCTGGGACTGGCGCTGGCGGTCGCCGTCGTGGCCGCGGTGCTCGGGGATCAGCTCGCCTATCTGGAGGGAAAATACTGGGGGCCGCGACTGCGCTCGTCGCGTTTCGGGCGCCGCATCGGCGCCCACCGCTGGGAGCGGGCGGAATCGGCGGTGGCCCGCTACGGCGTCCCGGCGGTGATCGCCGGACGCTGTCTCGCGGGCGTGCGGACACTGGTGCCGCGGGTCGCGGGTTCGGCGGCGATGCCGTACCGGCGGTTCGCCGCGGGGAGCGTGTGCGCTGCGGTGCTGTGGGCGAGCGTGGAGATCCTGCTGGGCCAGGCGGGCGGTGCCGCCTTCGGTTGACGGCTCCGGCGCGGCGCCTCACCGAGGGACGCCCTGGTCGCGTTGCCCAGGTGTCACGTCCCTCGGGCTGCCCGAACGCTGTGAAGGGGTCCTTCAGCGCACTAGACGCCACGGAAGTTCCCTCACGACGTATCTGTCCACAAAGGACGTACTCCCGCCCCGCCCTCGACCGGCGTCCAGTTCGGGTCCGTGAATGCCACATTGAGGGACTCAGAATCCCTCAATGTGGCATTCACGGACCTCGCCACCGCCGCGATCCGAGTTGTCCACAACCGCCTTCGTTGTCCACAGATTTCCCGCACCACCCCGCCGAGGCCCCCGGAGCCGATAGACTGGCTGGAGGGGTGCCCCCGGGACGGGAGGGGGCTGACCACCCCGATGGAGCCACCCGGGAGCCCTGTCCGGCAGGGCGGGAGACGGCGGTGATCGCCGCCTTGTCGGTGGCGGCACGTAGGCTGGAACAGTGACCGACGCTCCACTGTCCGGACTCCTCCACACCATCCTTCCCGACCCGGCCCTGCGCGGGGTGGTCGAGCGCGCCGGCGCTCCGCTGCTCGAGCTACAGGGCCCGACAGCGGCACGCCAGCTCGTCGCGGCCGCGCTGGCCACCGGAGACGGCGGAAAGGCCGGCCGCCCCGTCCTCGCGGTGACCGCCACCGGCCGCGAGGCAGACGAGCTGACGGCTGCCCTCGGCGCGCTGCTCGGCGCCGATGCCGTGGCCGATTTCCCCTCATGGGAGACGCTGCCGCACGAGCGGCTGTCCCCGCGCGCGGACACCGTCGGCCGCCGCCTCGAGGTGCTGCACCGCCTCGCCACCGAGGACGAGCAGCTCCGTGTCGTCGTCGCGACGGTGCGTAGCCTCATCCAGCCGATGGCGCCCGGCCTCGGCGCGCTCATGCCGATCGACCTCACCGTTGGCGAGGAACACGACTTCGAGGGCCTGCTCGACAGGCTGGTCGAGCTGGCCTACACGCGCGTCGACATGGTCGAGAAGCGCGGCGAGTTCGCCGTCCGCGGCGGCATCCTCGACCTCTTCGGTCCGACCGCGCAGCATCCCGTCCGCATCGAGTTCTGGGGCGACGAGGTCAGCGAGATCCGCGCGTTCGCGGTCTCCGACCAGCGCTCCCTGCCCGGCGAGATCCCCCGCGTCAGCGCGCCGCCGTGCCGCGAGCTGCTGCTCACCGGCCCGGTCAAGGCGAAGGCCGCCGAACTCGCGAAGACGTACGAGGCCGACGCGCATCTCGCCGAGATGCTCACCAAGCTCTCCGACGGCATCCCGGTCGAGGGCATGGAGGCGCTCATCCCGGTCCTCTGCGAGGGCGAGCTGGAGCTGCTCACCGACGCGATGCCCGTCGGCACCCACGTCCTGCTGGCGGATCCGGAGAAGATCCGCGCCCGCGCCGCGGATCTCGTACGCACCGGCCAGGAGTTCCTGGAGGCCTCCTGGACGACGGCGGCCGCGGGTGGCCAGGCCCCGATCGACCTCGGCGCCTCCGCGTACCGCGACCTCGCCGAGATCGCCAAGCACGCCCAGGAGACCAAGCGCCCCTGGTGGACACTCACCCAGCTGACGAGCGAAGACCCGGACGTCTACCGCGTCACGGTCGAGCCGGCGCCCGCCTACCGCGGCGAGCTGGAGCGCGCGATGACGGATCTGCGCGCCCACGTCGCCGCCGGCGGCACGGCCGTGCTGGTCGTCGCCGGGCAGGGCACCGCCGCGCGCGCCGTCGAGCAGCTTTCCGCCGCCGACGTCCCCGCCACGCTGGCGGGCGAGGGGCTCGCCGAAGTGCCCGCGGCGGGCATCGTCACGGTCACCTGCGGCGGCCTCGCGGAGGGCTTCGTCTCCCCGGAACGCGCACTGGTCGTGCTGACCGAGGCGGATCTCACCGGCCGCGGCGCCACCGCCGGACAGTCCACAAAGGACCTCAACACCAAGATGCCGTCCCGGCGGCGCAACGCGGTCGACCCGCTCGCCCTCAAGGCGGGCGACTACGTGGTGCACGACCAGCACGGCATCGGCCGCTTCGTCGAGATGGTGCAGCGCACCGTCGCGGGGGCGACCCGCGAGTATCTGCTGCTGGAGTACGCCTCGTCCAAGCGCGGCCATCCCGGCGACAGGCTCTTCGTCCCCACCGACCAGCTCGACGAGGTCTCCCGGTACGTCGGCGGCGAGCTGCCCACGCTCAACAAGCTCGGCGGCTCCGACTGGAAGAACACCAAGGCCAAGGCCAAGAAGGCGGTCAAGGAGATCGCCGCCGAGCTGGTCCAGCTCTACGCCGCCCGCCAGGCCGCGCCCGGCCACGCGTTCGCCCAGGACACGCCGTGGCAGTCCGAGCTGGAGGACGCCTTCCCGTTCACCGAGACGACGGATCAGCTCGCCGCGATCGACGAGGTCAAGGGGGACATGGAACGCGGCGTCCCGATGGACCGCGTCATCTGCGGCGACGTCGGCTACGGCAAGACGGAGATCGCCGTGCGCGCCGCGTTCAAGGCGGTGCAGGACGGCAAACAGGTCGCCGTCCTCGTGCCGACGACGCTGCTCGCCCAGCAGCACCTCAGTACCTTCCAGGAGCGGATGCGCTCGTTCCCGGTCACCATCAAGGGGCTCTCCCGGTTCACGAACAAGGCCGAGTCCGACGCGATCCTCGAACAGCTCGCGGCGGGTGAGGTCGACATCGTCATCGGCACACACCGCCTGCTGCAGACCGGGATCCGCTACAAGGACCTCGGCCTCGTGATCGTCGACGAGGAGCAGCGGTTCGGCGTCGAGCACAAGGAACACATCAAGGCGCTGCGTACCCACGTCGACGTGCTGACCATGTCCGCGACGCCGATCCCGCGCACGCTGGAGATGTCGCTCGCCGGCATCCGCGAGATGTCCACGATCCTCACCCCGCCCGAGGACAGGCACCCGATCCTGACCTACGTCGGCGCGTACGACGACAAGCAGGTCGGCGCCGCGATCCGCCGCGAGCTGCTGCGCGACGGCCAGGTTTTCTACGTTCACAACAGGGTTTCCTCGATCGAGAAGGCCGCGCGGCGCATCCGCGAGCTGGTGCCGGAGGCTCGCGTCGTCACCGCGCACGGCCAGATGAACGAGGAAAAGCTCGAAAAGATCATCCAGGGATTCTGGGAGAACGAGTACGACGTCCTCGTGTGCACCACGATCGTCGAAACCGGCCTCGACATCTCCAACGCGAACACGCTGCTCGTCGAACGCGGCGACCTGCTCGGCCTCGCCCAGCTGCACCAGCTGCGCGGCCGGGTCGGCCGTGGTCGCGAGCGCGGCTACGCGTACTTCCTGTACCCGCCGGAGGCGCCGCTCACCGAGACGGCGCACGACAGGCTCGCCACGATCGCGCAGAACACCGAACTGGGCGCGGGGATGGCCGTCGCGATGAAGGACCTGGAAATCCGTGGCGCGGGCAACATCCTCGGTGCCGAGCAGTCCGGGCACATCGCGGGCGTCGGCTTCGATCTGTACGTGCGTCTCGTCGGCGAAGCGGTCGACGCCTTCCGCAAGCACGCGGGCGCGGAGCCGACCGAAGACGAGGAGCTGGCCGAGGTCCGCGTCGACCTCCCGGTCGACGCCCACATCCCGCACGACTACGTGCCGGGCGAACGGCTCCGGCTGGAGGCGTACCGGAAGATCGCCGCGGCGCCGGACACCGCGGGCCTCGACGCGGTCCGCGAGGAACTGATCGACCGCTACGGCCAGCCGCCTGCCCCGGTGCAGCGGCTGCTCTCGGTCGCCGCGTTCCGGCACACCTGCCGCGCCGCGGGCGTGACGGAGGTGGCCGTGCAGGGCAACACCATCCGGTTCGCTCCGTTGCCATTACTGGATTCGCAATTGGTGCGGCTGAAACGCCTTTATCCGAAGGCGGTGTACAAGGCCGTCACGAATACGGTCTCGGTGCCGAAGCCGACCGAAGGCCCGGCGGGCGGGCGCATCGGCGCGCCGATGCTCCGCGACGACGCGTTGCTCGACTGGTGCGCGAAACTGCTGACCCACCTGACGAAAACCCCGGCACCGGCCTGATTTCCCGGCAAAGGTGCGGTGAAGGCCTCCTTCACGGATTCGGCGGAGTGGTGTGGGATCCGAAGCCGATCAGGGGCTGAGCGTCACGCCTTGGGTGAGCGGCGGTTCCGATTCGGCCAAGCGGGTGTACCGCTCCTCCTGCGGTACGGGCAGCGCACCCGCGCCCGCCATCGGCATCGGACGCGGCCCGCGCGGAACCCGCGAGCCCGAACCGCCACCGCGGCCGGGGTAGATGAGCAGCCCGTGTTCGGGGTCCGGGACGGCATCGAGCGCGGCCGTCACCGCCGGAAGACTCCGGAAACGGTCGCGTCGTGCGTCGGTGGCGAATTCGATTTCGAGGATTACGCCCCAGCGGTACTGGTGCCACGTCCAGTGTTCGGCGCCGTTCGTGATCGCGGCTTCCGTGAGGTTGTCGCCAAAGGACCGGCGCCAGGAACTCGCGGGAAACGCCCCGTCGAGCACCTCGATGGTGAGCCAGTGGTCCATGGAGCCGAGGCTACGCCGATGAAGACGGCCGCCCATCGGCCAAAAGGTCGAAGGAGGCTCGGCTGCCGCGCGGCTCGCCTGGCGAGCCCCCGGCGCACTGGGCCCGGCGGGGCGAGTCCCTTTTCCGGGACGGTCCGGACGTAACGGAAGGGCACGACACGCGTACCTGGATGCACGACACGGTTCTCGTCGCCGGTGTCGTATGAGAGGGTGTGCGTGTGATGCGGATCATGGGGCGCCCTCGCGGGCTGATCGCTGTCCTTGCCGGCGCGCTGCTGCTCTCCGGATGCGGCGCCGGGCCCAGCCAGGTCGGCGCGGCGGTGATCATCGGTGACCGGTCGGCCTCGGTGGACCAGGTACAGAGCCTGATCGACAAGGCTGTCCGGGAACAGCCGTACGCCCAGCAGCTCGCGCGGCAGCACAAGCTCGATCTCGTCGGGCGCGAGGTTGTCCGCCAGCTCGTGGTGCACGAGCTGATCGGAAAGGCCGCCAAACAGGAGGGCCTGACCGTCGACGAGACTCAGCTCGCCAAGGATCTGCAGGACGACCAGCTCAGCCGGCCAGTGCCGGTCGAGCTGGCGCAGCAGAGCCCGGCGACCGCCGTGTCGCTGGTCGTGAACAGCGCCCGCGACCACCGCGAGGCACTCACCGACCAGCTCCTGCTGCGGCAGCTCGGAGCGAAGTACCTGCCGAAGCTCGCGGTGACCCTGGACTTCGCCCTGCCCGTGCCCGATTCCGCCGCCGCGCCCGACCCCGCCGCCGTGCGTGCTCAGGCGATCAGCACGGCGAAGCAGTTCGCCGCCGACCCGCGCGCGGCGTCCGAGATGATCAAGAGGGAGCAGAAGAACCCCAACGCCTCGGTCGGGACCCGGACCTTCGCCGCCGTTCAGACCCCGGCGGCCGCGTCCAAGGTGTACTTCGGGCTGCCGGTCGGTGGCGTCGCCGCCTTCCAGGACTCCCCCAAGGATCCCACCAGCTGGGTTGTCGTCCTCGTGCGTGAACGATCCGACAACAAGCCGGTGGCGGTCGACCAGTCCAGTGAGCCCAACGCCGCGCAGCTCGTCGCGCTCGGGCGGCGGATGCTGGAGCCGTACCTGAGCCTGGAGGACCTGCGCGTCAACCCGCGTTACGGCGTGTGGGATGTTGTCGCAATGGACCTCGCGCCGACCGAAGCCGCCACCCAGGGCGTAGTGCTGCTTCCGAACAGTGCCGCTCGGGCCAAACAACAGTGACAACGTCCGTCGTCGTGGTCGCCCGAGGGGCGACGCTTCCGGCGGCCGCACTCCCGCTTCTGCGTTCCCAACCCGTGTACGCGGCTTCAGACGTCGACCCCGCGACCTTCGGCGTGCCCTCGGTCGCCGAGGCGCCCGGCACGCAAGGCATCGTCCTGATCGCCGCGTCCCGGTCCGAGCCCGCTGCGGCGTCGTTGCTCGCCGCCGGGGCCCGGGTGGTCGAGACGCCGGTGCCGCCGCTGGTCGAGGCCGTCGAGGTGATGGATCGCCTGCGGTCGCCGGGCGGCTGCCCGTGGGACGCGGTGCAGACCCACGAGTCGCTGGTGCAGTACCTGGTCGAGGAAACCTACGAACTGCTCGACGCGATCGAGGAAGGCGACCGGACGGCGCTACGCGAGGAACTCGGCGACGTGCTGCTCCAGGTGCTGTTCCACTCGCGTGTCGCCGCCGAGCACGGGGAAGACCCGTTCGACATCGACGACGTCGCACGCGGGCTGGTCGAAAAACTGGTCGGCCGTCATCCGCACGTGTTCGCCGACGCGACGCGGATCGAGACTGCCGAACACCAGGAAGTCAAATGGGAAGAGCTGAAACAGGTCGAGAAGCGCCGTGAGTCCATTGTGGACGGCGTCGCCCTCGGCCAGCCCGCCGCCGCGCTCGCGGGGAAGCTCGGCCAGCGGACCGGGCGGGCGGGTATCCCGCTCGACCTCTTCCCGCAGGGCACCGACGTCGCCGCGCAGCTCTTCCGCGCCGCCGCCACCGCCCGCCGCGCCGGGATCGACCCCGAGGGGGAACTGCGTGGCCTGGCCAAACAGTTCGCCAGGAACGTCCGCGCCGCCGAACAAGCCGCCCGCGCCGTCGGACTCGAACCGACGACCCTGGAAGCCGACGGCTGGCGCAAGTTCTGGCCCTCCGCCTGAGCGCCGGGCCGGGGTGCTGAAGGAATGAACGGAAGATTCAGGACACTCTGAGCGCCCCTACCAAACAGCCTACGCGCGGGGTCCGACAAAACGGGGGCCGCTCGGGTATGGAGGCGCACCGAGGGACGCCCACGGTGCGTTGGGTGCGCCGAGGGACGCCCTTGGTGCGTTGGGTGCGTCGCCCGGGTCAAACCCCGGGCAGCCGGAACGCACCCGGGCCCGCGAGCAAGGGACCTTCGCTACCGCCCCCCAGCACTGTCCACACAGGACAAAAGCGTCGTCAAGGCCACCTTACGGGCGTCAGACGCCCGTAAGGTGGCCTTGACGGCACGACGCGACCCCGAACAGCCCCGGCGAGATCACTCGGCGGAGGCGGGAGCGACGATCGCGCCCTCGACGGAGTGGCGCTTCAACGCGTCCGCGACGAAGCCGCTCGCCTTCATCTCCTCCACGAACGCCGCCAACGCGGCCCGCGCCTCGCCGCCACGCCCGGCGGGAAGACCCATCGCCTGCTGGATCACCATGAACCGCCCCGGCAGGACCCGGACCCCCGGCGACCGCGACGCCTCTCGCTCCAGCACCTGCCGGATCCCCGCCGCCACCGATACCGAGCCTGAACGCAACGCCGCGACGGCGCCCGCCGCGCCCTCGAGCCGGACGATCTCCGCCTGCCGGATCTCCCGCGTGAGGAACAGGTCGTACGCACTGCCGGAGCCGACCGAGATGCGCTGCCCGGCAGCGTCGACCTGCGCGTTGCCGGGCAGGGGCGACGATTCCGGCACCAGGTACGCGCCTTCGATGAGCACGTACGGCGCGGTGAACAGCAGGCCTTCGCTCCGCGCCGGGTCGATGGCGAAGAAGCCGATGTCGGCCTGTTCGCCGCGCACCGCCTCGACCGACGCGGCGGCCTTCTCGAACACCACGAGTTCGACGTCCACGCCGAGCCGCGACGCGAACTCGCGGGCGAGGTCGACGGACACGCCCGCCGGCTCACCGCTCACCGCGTCCCGGCCCGCCAGGATCGGGTTGCCGAGGTTGATCGACGCGCGCAAGGTGCCGGTGGGGGCGAACGCCGGCACGAGATCGGAAGTGGTCATGGGCGCAGCCTACGTAACGGCGAAAGTATGTGACACAGAACACCATCGAGTGAGAACCTGTCGCCGGATTCCGGCGTCTTGCCTGGTGTGAAGCGTGCACTAGGCGAGTTGGACGAGGAGAAGCTCATCCGGCTCACAGCCAAAGGCGACCGAGCGGCGTTCGAGGAGTTCTACCGCCGCACGTCGCCGTGGCTCATCGTGCGTCTGCGCCGCCGCTGCTCCGACGAGCAGGTCGTCGCCGACGTACTGCAGGAGACCTACCTCGCGGTGTGGCGGGCCGCCGGCTCGTTCGCCGGCAGCGTGACCGGGGGCAGCGCCGTCGGCTGGGTGTGGACCATCGCCGCGCGCCGCCTCGTCGACGCCTTCCGCCGCCGGGCGCACCACGCCCAGCCGCCGCCTACGATGCTGGCCGTGGAACTGGCGCCCGCGGCCGAGGACGAGGCGCTGGCCACCACGGTGGGCGACGACGTCGGTGACGCACTGCGCCGCCTCGCCCCCGAACTTCGCGCCGTACTGCAGGCGATGGTCTTGGACGGCCTGACCGTCCGTGAGACGTCGATCCTGCTCGGATTGCCGGAAGGAACAGTCAAAACCCGTGCACGCAGGGCGCGGATCGCCATGCGGGAGGCCATGTCATGAACGCCGAACACGCTTCGGCCGCGCTGATCACCAGATACGTGCGCGGCGAGGAACTCGCCGGTGACGCCGTCTGGGCACTGGAATCCCACCTCGAAACCTGCGCGGACTGCCGAGGCAGGCTCGCCGAGGTCGACACCCCCGGCACGCTCACGGCGCTCGAGAGCGTCTGGTCCCTGCTGGAGCCGGAACTCGCGCGGACGACCCCGGCACCGCGCCGGAGAGCTGCCTGGCTCAGCACCTGGGTGACCCCGGTGATGCTGCCGTGGCTGCTGATGGCCCTGCTGGTCGTCGTCGCGGCCGTGGCCATGGACCGGTTGTGGCGGGGCGAGGACGGCATCTCGTTCGTGCGGCTCTTCGCGCCGATCCTGCCGGTACTGGGAGTCGCGGCCGCGTGGACCCGCGGCGTCGACCCGGCATACGAGTTGACCGCGGCGACCCCGAGGGCAGGGCTCTATCTCGTGTTCAGGCGGACGGCCGCGGTACTGGCCGTGGTGGTCCCGCTGCTCCTGCTCGCCCAGTGGGCGACCGGCGGCAGCATCGCGATGACCCTGCTGCCCAGTCTCGCCTTCACCACCGGCACGCTCGCGCTCGGCGGCGTCATCGGCATGGCCAGGGCGGCGTACGCGCTGATCGGGGTCTGGGCCGCCATCGTGATCGTGCCGACCGTGACCTCCCAGCGCGAAACGTTCCTGTTCAGCAAGGAGTGGCTGCCATTGTGGGCCACCGCCCTGGTCGTCACGGCGATCGTCATCGTGCTGCGGCGTAGTGCTTTCACGCGGCTCAGCGCGCGGCAGGCATGAGAAGAGGGGAAGATGTGATGCGTCCGGTGAGTGCCGCGGAAGTCGCTCCGGCGACTTACGCGCAGGAGATCCACGCGGAAGGACTCCAGGTCAGGGTCGGCAGGCGCAAGCTCGCCGTCGACGGCTTGGATCTCGCGCTGGGCGTGGGAGTACACGGCCTTCTCGGCCCGAACGGGGCCGGGAAGACCACGCTGATCAGGGCACTGGCCACGGTGCTCCGGCCGGCGGGCGGCAGGCTCGTGTTGCTCGGTGAGTCGATCGGGGGACGCATCGATCAACGCGGCCTCCGTCGCCGGATCGGCTACCTGCCCCAGGACTTCGGTTTCTACAAGCGTTTCACCGTGCGCGAGTTCGTCGAATACCTCGCCTGGCTCAAGGAGATGTCCAAAAAGGACATCCCGGCCGCGGTACAGCGCGCGATCGACCGCGTCGGCCTCACCGACCGCGCCGACGACCGGATGAAAACGCTTTCCGGAGGCATGGTGCGCCGCGCGGGCATCGCGCAGGCGATCGTCAACGACCCGGACATCCTGCTGCTCGACGAGCCGACCGCGGGCCTGGACCCGATGCAGCGCGTCCGGTTCCGCGAACTCCTCCAGGAGATCGGCCAGGACGCCTGCGTCGTCGTCTCGACTCACCTCGTCGAGGACGTCGCGGCCGCCTGCGCCGACGTCGTTCTCTTCGCCGAAGGCAACCGCGTTTTCCAAGGCACACCGGACGATCTCGCCGCTGCGGGCAGCTCCGACGACATTGGCGACAGCCCGATCGAGCGCGGCTACTCCGCGATCCTCGGCGGCGACCGGAAACGAGGGAACTGGTGAACGCGCGTATCCTGCGTATCGAGCTGCGCCGCACGATCGCGCCGTGGACGGCGCTCCTGCTTCTCGCGGTCGCGATCTTCACCGTGTACGCGATCCGAGGGCCGATTCTGAGGTTGCCCGCGGCCTTTGGGCAGGAGTGGGTGTCGTCCGCGCTGTGGACCCGCATGCTGCTGATGTACCTGCTGCCGATCGTCATCGGCGCCGGAGCGCTGCAGGGCATGCGCGACAGCCGGTCCGGCACCGTGGAACTCCTCGGCACGACACCGCGTCCTGCCTGGCACCGCGCGGCGAAGCTGGCGGGACTCCTCGCCGGTCTCTCCTTTCTCGCCTACGCGGTGATCTTCGGCATCGGTGCGGCGCAGGTCGTCGCCCGCGGCGGATACTTCTCGTTCGCCTGGCTCCCGGCGTTCCTGATCGGTGGGCTGGCGGTCGTCGCCGTGGCTTGTATCGGGCTCGGCGCCGGGCGCGCACTGCCTTCCCCGATCATCGCGCCGGTCCTCGCGGTCGTGACATTCGTGGTCGAGGCGGCGCTGTACCTGTCGTTCTTGAACAGCACTTTCGGCGAGGGCTTCCTGCCCAACCAGGTCTCGTTGCTGGCGCCGGCGTTCGCGGACCCACAGACCGTCTTCGCGACCACGGCCACCTCGGTCGACATTGGACAGACACTGTGGTTCCTCGGTCTCGCCGTCACCGGTTTTCTTCTGCTGGTGGTGAAATCCGTCCGGGTCAAGGTGTTCGCACTCGCTCCGATGGCGCTCGGCGCGCTGATCGCGATCCCGCTGTTCCCGGCTTCGCCGGCGGACGACCTGGTCTTCGATCGTGCTGCCGCCGAGCTGGTGTGCGACGGGCCCGTCTGCGTGACGCGAGTGCACGAGGACAGGCTCGCCGGACTGGTGGGCCCTGGCCGGGAAACCTTGCGGCTGCTGGCGAAACTGCCGGGCGCCCCGACCAGGGTCGTGGAATCGTCGGCTCCCGCGTCGTTCCGCGACGTGATGCCGCGCGATCCCGCCACGGTTTTCGTCGACCTCCAGAGCTACGTGGGTCAGCACACGGCCCCGGCCGATCTTCCTCGCGTCCTGGTCGGCGGGGCAGGAGTTTCGTCGTGCTTTTCGGTGCAGCGCGACGAGCCGCGGGAGTTCGCCGCGCGCGTCGTCGCCGCCGCGTGGTTCGTCGGGGACCTGAAGCCTTTCCATGCGGGCTCGTACTCCGATCAGCGGGCGGCGCCGATCGCGGAGGCGGCTTGGCACGCTCTGCGAGCGCTGCCCGAGCCGGAGCAGCAGACGCGGATCCTGGCTCTGCGGCAGGCGCTGCTCACCTGCCACGGCGATGCGCTGGACGCGCTGGTTCCGGGTATCGCCAGGTGAGCGTACTCACCTCAGACGTCTGAGGACTTCTGTTAGGCTCGCCCCGACACGGGAGGCGAGATGACGGGACTGCGGCACGGGCCGGTGGTGCCCCAGGTCGAACGCCTGCTGCGCGAGATGCTCCGCGAAAAGCGCTGGGGCGCGGGCGGGCGGCTGCCGAACGAGGTCCAGCTCGCGGCGGAACTCGGTGTCGGGCGCTCGTCGGTGCGGGAGGCGATCAGGCTGCTCGCGCGCGACGGCTGGGTCGACGTCCGGCACGGTTCGGGCACCTTCGCCGCACGGGAGATCCCCGTCGACGTCGGCCGGATGCTGCGCCGCGCGGAGCTGCTGGAGCTGCACGAGGTCCGTCGCGCGCTGGAGGTCGAAGCCGCGCGCCTCGCGGCGAAACGTATCCGGCGCGAGGACGTCGCCGGGCTGGCGGCGCGGCTGGACAACCGACAGGCACACCTCGAAGACGGCCCGGCCGCGTTCGTCGACGCCGACCTCGACTTCCACCGGGGCGTCGTCGAGTTGTCCGGAAACGCCGTGCTGCTGGGCCTTTTCGACTCCGTCCGGCTGCAGTTGCGCGAGGCGCTGGTCGACATGGTCGCCCACGAGGCGGGCCTGCCCGACCAGTCGTGTTCCCACGCCGAGCTGCTGACCGCGCTCGAAAACGGGGACCCCGAAGCCGCGATCGCCGCCACGGTGTCCAATGTGGACACCATTATGGACTTTCTCCGCTCGAAACAAGGAGATGATCGATGACCGCCGTGCTGCGGATCGACGACGTCGATTTCGTCCGCGACGGGACCTACCTGCTCGACAGCGTTTCGCTGACCGTCCGGCAGGGGGAGCACTGGGCGCTGCTCGGGGCGAACGGGGCGGGCAAGAGCACGCTGCTGGGCCTCGCCGGGGCCGTCGCGCATCCGACGCGGGGCGTCGTCGAGGTGCTGGGGCGGCGGCTCGGCCGGGTCGACATGCGGGAGCTGCGCTCGTACCTCGGGCACGTCAACCCGCGGCATCCGCTGCGAACGCCGTTGAGCGTAAGGGAAGTCGTGCTCACCGGGCTGACCAACACCACCGAACTCGTCCCGCGCTGGGCACCCACGGCCGAGCAGGCCGCGCACGCGGACGAGCTCATCGGCCTGCTCGGCCTGGACCGGCGTAGTACGGCCGCGTGGCCGGTCCTGTCCCAGGGCGAGCGCGGCCGGGCCCTGATCGCCCGCGCGCTCATGCCCGAACCGCGGCTCCTGCTGCTCGACGAACCCGCGACCGGCCTCGATCTCGCGGCCCGCGAACAGTTGCTGACCGCCATCGACCGGCTGCGCGGCGAACACCCGTCGCTGGCAACGGTGCTGGTCACCCACCACCTCGAAGAACTGCCCGCGACCACCACGCACGCGTTGCTGCTGCGCGAAGGTCGTTGCCTGGCGTCGGGCGAGGTCGACGACGTGCTGACCACCGATCAGGTGAGCAAATGCTTCGATCACCCGGTCCGGATCACCCGCCGCGAGGGGCGCTGGGCGGCCCGCGCCTAGACGTCGCGGTTGTTCGGGACGAGGTCGAGGGGGTCGTGGTCGCCGTCTTCGATGCCCATGCTGATGATCCGTTCGGGATGGATGCGGATCACCGCGCCGTCGAGGTGGCCGTCCGGGGCGAACACGCCGGGGATCGCCTCGCCGCGGCCCCGGATCTCGAGGCAGCGGATCCGCATCGGCTCCAGCGACGGCCGGTCGTCGACGACGAACGCCACCTGGCCGTTGGCCGCGACGTTGCGATATTTCTTGCTCCTGGTCAGGTTGTACCCGGTGACGTCGATGGCCTTCGCCTCCGGATTCCAGGTGAAGGCGACCGGGCTGACCTGCAGCGTCCCGTTCGGCTGTGCGGTCGCGATCCGGCCGAGCGGCTGGGTGGACAGGTACTCGATTTCGGCTTCGGTGAACATGTCCTCAGCGTCCAACTTCAAGTTCCCTTGAAGTCAAGCCCGGGTCAGCACGAGGTGAAGTCGTCGGGCGGGACCCACCGGGCGCCGGGGAAGAAGATGCGGCCTTCCGGGCGGTACTGCCTGCCCATCGCGACGCTCCACGACGTCGAGAAGGTTTGCGTGTCCAAGGGCTGATAGGCCTTCCACACGGCGGTTTTCTCGTCACGCCAGTAGCCGAACACGTTGTCCGGCAGTGTCCTGATGATGTACCCGAGGTACTCGTCGCGGCGGATCTTCGTGCTGCCCGCGGCGTCCGCGTCGGCGTCGGCGGACAGGATCGCCCCGGAGATGTGGTCCACGTGATCGGTGTTCGGTGCCGGATCGCGATGACCGAGGCTGTTGTGGGTCCGGATGTAGTCGGGCCGGATGGTGTCGATGATCGAGCCGAGCATCCCGACGAACGAGTCCTTTGTGTACGGAGCGCGGCCGTCGATCGGCTGGGCGACATAGGCCGGGAGGTGCAGCATCCGGAACAGGTCGCCGCAGGGATCGCCGTGCCCGCCGTCCGCGGCGTGCACGAAGGTGAAGACGAGGTGGACATTGGTGCCGTTCAACCGGTTCGTCGCCAGGTCGTGGCCGCCGAAGGACATCGGCTCGTAGGTCCACTGGTTGGCCCGGTGCGCCGCCCGGGCGTAGGCGGCGCGCTCACCTTGGATGCGTTTGTCGGCGTAGGCGAGGTCGCCGGGCGGGGTCTCGCCGGCGGTGAGGTAGACGATCCAGACCGCGTAGCCCGCCTGGACGTCCGACGTGATGTCCGGGCTCATGAACAACAGGTCGTCGTCCTCGTGGGAACTGAACGTGAGGGTGGTGGCGGCGGGGACGGCCTGCGCCGCACCGATCATCGGAGTAGCAACGAGAACACTCGTCGTGACGATCAGTGCGACGGCGATGGGGAGCAGACGGGTCATGGCAGCCCCTCTCCTGGTGACGTTAGGTATCCAGGAGGTGGGCAAAAGGGTGAAGATCGTTACGTGGTAAGAAGCGTGGAGGCGAAATCGTGACTTTGAGTTAAGTTAACCCGCGGTGATCGTCAGCCGAACAGTCCCTCACCCCAGTAGCCCTTGTCCGACACGCCGGGCGGGACGGCGAAGTGCGCCGAGCCGGTGTGCTGGATGTACTCCATCATCGCGTCCTTTGTGGACAAAGCCTGCTGCATCGGGACGAACTGCTTGCGGCTGTCCCGGTTGAACGCCAGGAAGAACAGCCCGGCCTCAAGATGCCCGACGCCGTCCGAGCCGTCGACGAAGTTGTAGCCGCGACGCAGGATCCGCGCGCCGTTCAACGTCTCGTGCGAGGCGAGCCGGATGTGCGAGTCCTCGGGGATCATCGGCTGTCCGTCCTTGCCGCCGACGTGCAGGTCGACCGGATCGAACTCGGCGGCCTGCCCGAGCGCCGCGCCGTCGCCCTTCTTGCGGCCGATGATCTCTTCCTGACCGGTCAGGCGTTCGCGGTCCCAGGTCTCGATGTGCATCCGGATCCGGCGCGCCACCAGATAGGTGCCGCCCGCCATCCACGCCTGGCCGTCCGCGGCTTCGGCCCACACCTGATCGCGCAGCACGTCGGTGTCCTCGGCCTTGATGTTGTTCGTGCCGTCCTTGAAACCGAAGAGGTTCCGCGGGGTGGTCTGCGTCCGCGACGTCGACGAGCTGCGGCCGAAGCCGAGCTGCGACCAGCGGACCTCCGTGACGCCGAAGCCGAGCCGGACGAGGTTGCGCACGGCGTGCACGGCGACCTGCGGGTCGTTCGCGCACGCCTGGACGCACAGATCGCCGCCGCTGCGTTTCGGGTCGAGCTTGTCCTTCGGGAACAACGGAAGATCGATCAGCTGCTCCGGGCGTTTCGATGCGAGCCCGAACCGGTCGTCGAACAGCGACGGGCCGAAGCCGATGGTCAGCGTGAGGGACGACGCGGGCAGGTCGAGCGCCTCGCCGGTGTCCCCCGGCGGGGCCTCGGCGTTGCCGCCGATGGCCCCGTTCGCGACGACCTCCTGGCCCGCGGTCATCCGGCGCGCGGCGTCGGTCCACGTGCGCAGCAGCTTGACCAGCTTCTCACGGTCCTTTGTGGTCACGTCGAGCGCGGCGAAGTGCAGGTTCTGCTGGGTGGGCGTGGTGATGCCCGCCTGATGCGCGCCGTGGAAGTCCACGGTGTTGACCGCGGCCTGTGCGGAACTTTCGCCGCCCAGCCTGTCGATGCCGATCCCCGTCGCCACCCCGGCTCCCGCCAGGGCGGCTCCCGCTCCCGCCAGGCCGAACAGCTTGCGGCGGGAGACGCGGGCGCCGTCTTCGCTCCCCGTTGGTGACGTCACCGCGACACTACCTCCGCGACCTTGCTCAGCGGCTCGCCCAGCGCGTCCACCGCCGAGGCGAACTGCTTGACCTTCTCCGGGGCCAGATCGGTGTAGGTCTTGAACCCGTCCCCGCTGCGCTGCTCGTCGAGCTGCCGCTGTACGTTCCCGAACTCCTTGTCCAAAGTGGCCAGTAGTGTGGCGTCCTTCTGCTGCAGGATCGGGCGCAGCGCGTTGATCGCAGCCTTCGATCCGTCCACATTGGCCTGGAAGTCCCAGAGATCGGTGTGCGAGAAGGTCTCCTCCTCGCCGGAGATCTTCTTCGTCGCGACCTCGTCAAGCAGTTCCTTCGCGCCGTTGGCGAGGTCGAGCGCGCTCAGCTGCAGGCCCTTCGCCTTGCCGATCAGGTCCTTGACGTCGGTGAGCAGCTTGTCCGCGATCTGGCCGCTGTCGGCCTGCAGCCCGGTCTTCCACAGATCCTTTTCCAGCCGGTGGAACCCGGTGAACTGCTTGCCCTCCTCGACGTCGGCCTCGCGGGCGTCGATCGCCGGGTCGAGGTCGCCGAACTTCTCGGCGACCGGCTCGATCCGTTCGTAGAAGACGCGGGTCGACGCGTAGGCGGCCTTGGCTTCGTCGGCCTTGCCCGCCTTGACCGCGTTGACGAACTTGGTCGTGCCGTCCTCCAGCGCGGTGGCGTTGTTCGCGACGTACTCGGCGTAGCTCTTGGTCGCCTGCGCCTTGAGCGCGTTCGCGTCGTTCTGTTTCGGGGCGCCGCCGGTGACGGTGAACTCGCTGCGGATCCCGTTGCCCGCCATACCCGGCTTGCAGGTGGCCTGGTACTTGCCCGCGTCGGCGACCTCGACGATCAGCTTGCGGTTGAGCCCCGGCGCGATGTTCTCCACCTCGCCCATGATCCGGTCGCCCTCGGCGTAGAGGTAGAACTCGGTGACCTTGGTGCCCTTGTTGGTGACCTCGAAGGTCAGGTTCCCGGCGTTGGCTTTGTTGACCGACACCGTGCACGCGGTATCGGTGGCTTCCACCTTGATCGGGCCTGCGGCGGCGCCCGCGGTGTCCTCCTTGCCGCCGCAGGCGGTGAGCGCCACCAGGGCGCCGGCACCGAGGACGGCCAGCGGGAATCGACGGGTGTTGCGCACGGTCACTCCTTAGCGGTGGCCACGGCGGACGCCGGGGCGGTTTTCTTGCCGGCCTTGACCGGCCTGAGGAACAGCGGCAGCACGATGACGACGTAGGCGACCCAGGCGATGGCCTGCAGCACGGTCGTCTGCTGCGAGTAGTTGAAGATCCCCTTGAGCAGCGCGCCGTACCAGGACGTCTCCGGCAGCGCGTTCGACGCGTCGAAGGCGAGCGTGCCGATGCCCGGCAGGAATCCGGCCTCCTGCAGATCGTGCAGGCCGTAGCCGAGGACCCCGGCGGCGACGAACACCAGAAGCACGCCGGTGATCAGGAAGAACTTGCCAAGGTTGAAGCGCACCGCGCCGCGGTAGAGCAGGTAGGCCAGCACGATCGCGGCGGCGATGCCGACGGCGAAGCCGATCAGCGGCTGCGCGGTGTCCGACTGCGCGGTCTGCACGGCGGAGTAGAAGAACACCGCGGTTTCCAGGCCCTCGCGCCCGACGGCGAGGAACGACAGCACGAGGACGGCGAGCGGGCCGACCTTGAGCGCTTCGTCCATCTTCCCGCGCAGTTCGGCGGCGATGCTGCGGGACGCCTTGCGCATCCAGAAGATCATCGCGGTGACGAACACGACGGCGACGATGGACAGGCTGCCACCGAGCAGTTCCTGGTGCTCGAAACTCAGCTGGGCGGTGGTGTAGGTGAGGATCGCGCCGACCGCGACGCTCAGCAGTACCGCCGCGCCGACGCCGGGCCACACCCACCGCAGCGCGGACCGCCGGTCCGTTTTCACCAGGAACGCGACGAGGATGCTGACCACGAGGGCGGCTTCCAGACCTTCGCGCAACCCGATCAGTGCGCTCGAGAACAACACCGCTCCGCCTCCTCGCGTCCCTGCATTCGACGTGACGGTTTTAGGTAAGGCTCACCTGTAAGTCCAGTAGAGGGTAAGCCTTGCCTAACGTGGTGAACCGGGCAAAAAGGACCGAAGATCCGGATTAGGTTAGGGTAACCGCAGGTCAGGACGCTGTGGCGCGGTTCGATAACGAAATGTGTGAGCTACGTTCCGGTCCCCGAATTTTTACCGTCTGCTTGCCGGAGGTGGCTTTCCGGTTCCCTCTCGCGGGTGGGCACGTAACCTGAACGGGTGGCCGAACCGACCCCGCCGATCGCCGCCCCGCCGCTCCCGCCACCCCATCTTCCCCCGCCTCGCCGGTCCCTCGGCCGGGTGATCCTCGTGCTCGCGCTGGTGGCGACGGCGGTGGTGCTGCTCGTGACCGTCGGGATGCGGCAACCGGCGGTCGAACCGCCGCCCAAGCCCGCGTTCGTCGTCGAAGAGCAGCGCCCGAAGCCGGGGGAGGGTGTCCCGCGCGCGGGTCTCGCGGCGCCGCCGGACCGTCCGGAGGTCTCGGATCAGGCCGAGCTCGACGCCTGGGCCGGGCGGGTCGCGGACAAGACGCAGGTGTCGGCGCGGGTGCTCGCGGCCTACGGGCGAGCCGAAATGTGGATGGCGCGGCAGAAGCCGTCGTGTCATCTGTCGTGGACGTTCCTCGCCGGGATCGGCAGGGTCGAATCGCGGCACGGCCGGTTCGGCGGCGCGGAGATCGGTGCGGACGGCCGCGTCACCAAACCGATCATCGGCCCCGCCCTCGACGGTTCGCCGGGCGTGCAGGCCGTGCGGGACACCGACGGCGGCAAGCTCGACGGCGACACGACCTGGGACCGCGCGGTCGGCCCGATGCAGTTCGTGCCCGTGACCTGGCGGAAGTACGCCGAGCGGGCCAATGGCGACGGCGCGGCGCCGGATCCGCAGAACATCGACGACGCCGCCTTCACCGCCGCGCGTTATCTGTGCTCGGCCGGGGACGACCTGGCGACGCCCGCCGGGTGGTGGCACGCGGTGCTGTTCTACAACCAGGCCGTGACGTACGGGCAGGACGTCTTCAGTGGCGCCGACGCCTACGCGGGCGCCAGCCTCCAGCCGTAGGGGGTCAGGGTTCGGTCCGCCTCGGCGCGGCTCGGGTGCCGAGGGACGCCTTCGGTGCGTTGGACGTGCCGAGGGACGCCCCCGTCGCACTCAACGCACCAAGGGCGTCCCTCGGTGGTTACTGGCCCGGGGCCGCGGCCAGGTCGCGGTTCGGATCGGTCGCGGGGGCTGCGGACCGGCGGCGTTCCCGTGCTTCGAGCCATCTCGCGAGCCGGGAAAGCCCGTGGTTGACCAGGAAGTAGACCAGCGCGATCACCAGATAGGTCTGGATCAGCAGGTGGTTGTAGCCGGCCAGCGTCTTGCCGTGGAACAGCAGATCCGCGTAACTGACGAGGTAGCCGAACGCGGTGTCCTTGACGATCCCGGCGAGCTGTCCCACCAGTGACGGCGTCACGCGCCGCAGCGCCTGGGGGAAGACGACGTGCCACAGCGCGCCCGTCCTGGTCATCCCGAGCGCCAGCGCCGCCTCCCCCTGGCCGCGGTCGAGGGAAAGGATGCCGCTGCGGAAGATCTCGCCGAACTGCGTCGCCCGGTACACCGTGATCGCGGTGACGAGCATCCACAGTGGACTCATGGACAGCCCGAGCGGCGGCAGCGCGAACAGCACGACGTAGATCAGCAGCAGCCCGGGGAGTACCCGGATCACTTCCGTGTAAGCCCTGGCGAGGAACGCGACCGGGTGCGGCCCGGAGATCCTGGCGAACGCGAGGAGCAGGCCGAACGCCGCGGCGAGCACAGTGGACAGTGCCGCGGCGAGCGCCGTACCGCCGAAGCCTTGCAACAGATAGCCGAGGACCGGCCAGGTGCCGAACGGGCGCCATCGGCCGAACGCGAGCTGGCCGTGGTCGGCGAACTTCAGCAGCGCCACCACGAGCACCGTGACGCCGAGCAGGATCGACGCCACGGTGGCGATTCCGATCCGCCGCCGGGCTTTCGGCCCCGGGACGTCGAAGAGGGTGTCGCTCACCGGTGAATCACCATCCCGCGTTCCAGCCTGCCGCCGATCGTGGAGACCAGCACCGCCAGCACCGCGTAGCAGAGCCCGGCACCGGTGTAGACGAGAATCGGCTCCGCGGTGCGGAAGTTGATCCGGTTCGCCGCCTCGGTCAGGTCGAGCAGGCCGACCGTCGCGGCGAGCGCGGTCTCCAGCACGAGCGTGATGGTGATGTTGGTCAGCGGCTGGATGGTGCTGCGGAACGCCTGGGGCAGAACGATCTCCGTGAGCAGCCGACGGGCGCCCAAGCCCAGCGCGCGAGCGGCTTCCGCCTGCCCCTTCGGTACCGCGTTCACCCCGGAGCGGATCGCCTCGGCGTAGTAGGAACCTTGGTAGAGCGAGGAAGCCAGCACCACGCTGGCGAACGCGCCGAACTCGACGCCGGTTTCCGGCAGCGCGAAGAACACCAGCGCGAGCCAGAGCAGCAACGGGATGCTCTGGAACACTTCGACGTACGCGGTGCCGAACAGGCGTAACGGCCGCACCGGGACGATCCGGCAGGTGACCACGACGACGGCAACCACGACGGCGCCGAGAAAGGAAGCGCCGGCCAGTTCCACGGTGGTCAGCACGCCCTTGCCGAACTCGCCGAGGGACTCGATCAGCTGACTCATCTCCGCGTGCGTCAGGTCCGTCGGATCCGTCAGAGCCCGGGGATGTCGCCGATCTTCGGTGGCTCCGGGACATCGGGCAGCGCCTTGCCGAACGTCTCCTTGTACGCCTCGTGCCAGAGCTTGGCGTCCTCGATCTTCTTCAGCCAGTCGTTGACGAACTTCTTGAACGCGTCGTCACCGTGCCGGACACCGATGCCTTCGGCTTCCGGAACGAACACCCGCGCGTCGGCCACCTTGATCCTGTTTTCGCTGTACGCGGCGCCCGCGAGGGCGACGAGGTCGCTGGCGAAGGCGTCGCCCCGGCCCTGGACGAGCGCCTGCACGGCTTCCTGGGTGCTCGGGAACTGCTGCACGCTCGCGGTGTTGGGCGCGACGGTCTTGAGTTCGTCGACCGCGCTCGACCCGGACAGCACGAGTACCTTCCTGCCGTTGAGGTCGGCGGCCTTGGTGATGTCGTTGGTGCTCTTCATCGTGGCGATCGCGGTGCCGGAAGTGAAGTACGGTCCGGCGAATCCGACCTTCGCGGCGCGTTCGGGCCTGATGCCGTAGGCCATGAAGATCGTGTCGACGGTTCCGTTGCCCAGCAACGCCTCACGGGTTTGTGGTGTGCCGTTGACGATCTTGCGGTTCGGGGTGCCCAGGATGTACTTGGCGAGCATCTTGCTCAGCAACGCGTCGAAGCCCTCGGCCTCTCCGGTGGCCGGATTCTGCTGGGAGAGCAGCGGGGTGTCCAGCACGCTGCCGACGAGCAGTTCGCCGCGTTTCTTGATGGCCTGCGCCGTCGGGCTCGCGGCCAGTTCCGCTTCGGTGGCCACCGGGGCGCGATCGACGATGCCCTGCGCGGCCTGCTGCCCGCCGGGTACCGCGTTCTCCCCGCCGGAACAGGCGGACACGGTGCCGACGGCGAGGATCGCTCCGAACGCCGCGATCTTCCTGCGCGCCGATGACGCCAGATTCATGGGGCCCCCGCTCTGTCCCTCGGCTGATTTCGCAGAATGGACCAGTCCACTGGGCGTCGTCAAGTGCGCACGGCGGGTCGTTTTCGTTGGGGGGTATAGGAATTCGAGGTGGTTCGAAAGGCAGGTGGTTCCGCGCGGTCAGGCGGCGGCGTGCGCGGTGCCGCGCGAGGTGTGCGCGTGCCGGGCAGCGGGCTTGGCGGCAGGGCGGCGGCGCACCGGGAAACGCTGGGCGAGGTCGACCAGCGTCGGCGTCACCGCCATGAGCACCAGCAGGAACAGGCCGGCGAACGCGCCGATCGTCGCGAAGATCGTCATGATGTCCTCCTCCAGGACTCCGGTTCGGCTGCCTCTTCGGCGGCCTGGAACCAGAATCGCTGGTGGGTGCCCTCCCGCGGATCGGCCGACCGGCCGGGGCGCACCGGCCGACCGGTCATCTCGCCGATCTGCCGAGGGTCAGGAGCCGCCGAGCGCGATCCGGGCGTTGACCTCGCTGATCGCCTCGAGATACTCCGGCACCGGGTTCATGGCCGAGGCCATGCGCAGCTGCGCGAGCGCCTCGGCCAATCGGCCGAGGCGTTGCAGGGTCCGGCCGAGCACGAACCGTGCGTAGTGATCGGTCGGGTCGAGCTCCAGCACCCGGGTGAAAGCGCGTTCGGCGCGGCGCAACTGTGCGGAGTGGAAGTACGCGCGGCCGGCGAGCAGCTGGACGCTCGGCTTGTCCGGTTCGTCGTCCAGCAGTGGTTCGAGCGCTTTCAGCGCGTCGAGCGGTCTGCGTTGCCCGATGAGCGTTTCGGCCTGTCGGAAGGCATAAAAGTTGGACTCGCCGGAGGGCTCGGGTAGTGCAGCGGCGTCCGTCATAGTCACTCTCACAATACTCGGTGGACGGGGTGTTTCTCGACCGTCGGACGGGGCGTGATGGACTGTCTCGCCATGAGCGACGACCAGAGTGACGGCTATCTAGGCCTCGCGCCGTACCTCTACTACGCGGACGCCACCACCGCGCTGGCCTGGCTGACCAGGGTTTTCGGGTTCACCGAGGAGCTCAGGTTCGCCGATTCGACCGGCGAGGTCTTCCAGGCGACGTTGAACGCGGGCGGGTGCCGGATCCAGCTGGCGGGCGTCGGCGACGAGTACTGGACGGCGAAGGGTGTCGACGGTCCCGTCGGCCAGCTCAACATCCTGTACGTCGACGACGTCGACGCGCAGTACGAGCGGATCAAGGGCATCCTCGGCGACGAGGTGGAGATCGATCCGCCGCAGGACCAGCCGTACGGCGCGCGGGTGTTCACCGTCGCGGACATCGGCGGCAACAGCTGGACGTTCTGGCAGCAGGTGTCCGACACCGTCGAGCTGCCACCCGGCTGGAGTGAGGTGCGGGCGGATCCGGACCAGACCGGCCGTGCCTCCAACGGGTGAACCGAGCGGACGGCTACTCTGGGCGGCGTCACCGCAGGCACGACCCCATGAGGAGCAGGTGTGGCTCTCATCGAGCAGGTAGGCGCGCGTGAGATTCTCGACTCGCGTGGCAACCCGACCGTCGAGGTGGAGGTGGCCCTTGACGACGGCACGCTGGCGCGGGCGGCTGTCCCGTCCGGCGCGTCCACCGGCGAACACGAGGCGGTCGAGCTTCGTGACGGCGACACCGGCCGCTACAACGGCAAGGGCGTGGAGCGTGCCGTAGCCGCCGTGCTCGACGAGATCGGCCCCGACCTGGTCGGCACCGACGCCGTCGACCAGCGGATCGTCGACCAGAAGCTGGTCGACCTCGATGGCACCCCGGCGAAGTCCCGGCTCGGCGCGAACGCGATCCTCGGCGCCTCGCTCGCGGTGGCCAAGGCCGCCGCGGAGTCCTCGGAGCTGGAGCTGTTCCGCTACCTCGGCGGGCCGAACGCGCACGTGCTGCCGGTGCCGATGCTGAACATCCTCAACGGCGGCTCCCACGCCGACAGCAATGTCGACATCCAGGAGTTCATGATCGCGCCGATCGGCGCGGAGTCCTTCCGCGAGGCGCTGCGCTGGGGCGCCGAGGTGTACCACTCGCTCAAGTCGGTGCTGAAGGGCCGCGGCCTGGCGACCGGGCTCGGCGACGAGGGTGGCTTCGCCCCGAACCTGGCCAACAACCGCGAGGCGCTGGACCTGATCCTGCAGGCCATCGAGAAGGCCGGGTACGCCCCGGGCCGCGACGTCGCGCTCGCGCTCGACGTCGCCGCGACCGAGTTCTTCGGTGACGGCGCGTACACGTTCGAAGGCGCGAAGAAGAGCGCTGAGCAGATGTCCGAGTACTACGCGCAGCTCGTCCGGGACTACCCGCTGGTGTCCCTCGAGGACCCGCTGAGCGAGGACGACTGGGACGGCTGGGTCACGCTGACCGCGCAGATCGGCGACAAGGTCCAGATCGTCGGCGACGACCTGTTCGTCACCAACCCGGACCGGCTGGAGGAGGGCATCTCCCGCCGCGCCGCCAACGCGCTGCTGGTCAAGGTCAACCAGATCGGCACGCTGTCGGAGACGCTCGACGCGGTGTCACTGGCGACGTCGTACGGCTACAAGTCGATGATGAGTCACCGGTCCGGTGAGACCGAGGACACGTTCATCGCGGACCTCGCGGTCGCGACCGGTGTCGGGCAGATCAAGACCGGTGCCCCGGCCCGCGGCGAGCGGATCGCGAAGTACAACCAGCTGCTGCGCATCGAGGAGACCCTCGCCGACGCCGCCCGGTACGCGGGCGACCTGGCGTTCCCCCGGTTCAGCGCGGAGTCCTGATCCCGGATGGCTGACCGGGGGAGGGCACGCAGCCGTCGCGGCGGCCGCGCGGGCGGGAGCGGGTCGGCTCGCGCCCGCCGGCCCGAGGCCGCCCGGCGTGAGCCTGCCCGGCGCGAGTCTTCCCGGCGCCGGACCGGCGAGGCCGAGAACACCAGGACCCGGCTGCGCCGGGGTCTGGCGGCGAAGCGGGCCTCCGGTGCGGCGAAGGTGCTCGGCATGTCCACCACCCGCCGGGCGGCGGTGGTGGCGATCGTGGTGTGCGCGCTGGCGTTCACCATCGCCGTGCCGCTGCGGACCTACCTCAGCCAGAAGTCCGAGGTCACCGAACAACAGCAACAGCAGACCGAACTGCAGCGGCAGGGGGGGGGGGGGGGGGGGGGCCGCGGCAGAGCGCCGGAGCCCCCCCCCCCCACACGCAGCGGGCGCGCGCGGGCGCGCGGGG
>NZ_JBHYIK010000061.1:41590-42048 GCF_042739735.1 Amycolatopsis sp. NPDC059027
GTCCCCAAACAAACACAAGCCCAACACCTAAGGGCGGGGGTGGGGCGCCTGGGTCGAGGCACGCAAGTCCGAGCTGAGCGACCCCGCGCAGATCGAGGCCGAGGCGCGGCGCAGGCTGCGTATGGTCAAACCGGGCGAAACGCCCTATATCGTGCAGCTTCCCGAGGACAAGGCGCCGGACCAGTCGCGCCCGACCGGTCAGCAGCCGGTCCCCGAGGGCTCCTGGTACGAAAAACTCTGGTCGCAAGTCACCGGCGGCTGACCCTCGCGGACATGCCGGCCCCCGGTGCGGCCCGAATATGTCGGTCCCCGTCGCCTAGGGTGTTTGGTAGGGGGCTGCGGATGTCGCGAACGCTCCGTTGGGGACGTTGATGGTGCCCCAACCCCATCTATCCCTAAATCGTGGGCGCCCCCGAAACCCCTCCCCCCGTCGCCCCCCGGGTGTGGCTGTGTGTGGG
>NZ_JBHYIK010000061.1:42058-57314 GCF_042739735.1 Amycolatopsis sp. NPDC059027
GTAGGGGGCTGCGGATGTCGCGAAAGCTCCGTTGGGGACGTTGAGCGTCCCGAACGCGACGTTCGCGACATCGGTGCCGCAGGCCGAACCGCTCAACCGGGTACGCCCGGTTGTGTCCGTTGTGGACAGTGCGCGGAAGGGTGGCCGTGCCGCCGATCGGCAGCGTCGGCAGCACCGGGCGCACCGGCGGTCACCGCGCCACGACGCCCCGGCTAACCTGCTAGGCGTGAACAGCGCGGAAAAGCACCAGTTCGAAGCCGTCACCGACGCCGACCGGGAGGTCATCGCGGAGCAGCTCGGCAGGCCGCCCCGTGCGTTGCGGGCGGTCGCCGCGCGCTGCCCGAGCGGGCACCCGTCGGTCGTGCAGACCAGCCCGCGCCTGGAGAACGGCACCCCGTTCCCGACGCTGTACTACCTGACCTGTCCGCGGCTGACGTCGATGGTCGGCACGCTGGAGGCCTCCGGGCTGATGAAGGAGATGACCGACCGGCTCGCCACGGACGCCGACCTCGCGGCGGCCTACCAGCGCACGCACGAGCTGTACCTGGCCGAGCGGGACGCGATCGACCCGCTCGGCCACCAGGTGACCGCCGGTGGCATGCCCGGCAGGGTCAAGTGCCTGCACGTCCACCTCGCGCACACGCTCGCGGTCGGTCCCGGGGTGAACCCGTTCGGTGACGAGACCCTCGCCCTCTTGCGGGAGAAGGGCTGGCCCTCGGGCGACTGCGCCGGGTAACACCGCCTCCCTGGGTAGAGATAACTGGTCTGGGTGGGGGAATCTCGCGGATCGGAGTGGTTCGATCCGCCCGGAGTGGTGAATCCGGGTCCGGCTTGGGGCAGGCTGGCAACGGAGTCCTTACACGGGGTGGGCGAGTATCGGGTTCCTGGGGAATCCGTCCGGGAGGGGCAAGGGGTATGCGTCTGCGAGGACCGGCCGCGATCGGAGCCGCCCTGCGAAGATCGGCGCGACTCCGCGCCCGGCACAAGACCCTCTTCGCCATCGTCGGTGGCGTCCTCGGGGTGGTGCCCGCGGTGCTCGCCGGCACCGGTGTCACCGCATGGCTCGCCGCGTCGGACGTCGTGCCGACCAAGCACGTCGCGCTCACCGACGGGTACGACCCGCGTAACCCCCTGGCTCTGCAGATTTCCGTGGACGGCAGCCTCCCGAACTCGCCGGTGCCGCTCCCGCTCCCCGCCTACGAACTCCCCAACGGCCCGCTCGGCATCCCGGCCACCGCGCTCGACGCGTACAAGAAGTCCGCCGACATCCTCGGCAAGGAACAGCCTCGCTGCCATATCGACTGGGCACTGATCGCGAGCATCGGCCGGATCGAGTCGAACCACGCGCGCGGCGGTTACGTCGACGCGCACGGCACGACGCTGGAGCGCATCCTCGGCCCGCAGCTCAACGGCTCGGGCGGCTTCGCCGCGATTCCGGACACCGACGGCGGCAAGTACGACGGCGATCCGGTGTGGGACCACGCCGTGGGCCCGATGCAGTTCATTCCCGCGACCTGGCTCGGCTACGCCTCCGACGGGAACGGTGACGGTGTCGCCGATCCGAACAACCTCTACGACGCTTCGCTCGCGACCGGCCGGTACCTCTGCTCCGGCGGTCTCGACCTCGCCAATCCCGAGCAGCTGAGTGCGTCGATCCATCGCTACAACAACTCCGACACGTATGTGAACACGGTCATCCTGTGGGCGGAGGCGTACCGGAAGGGCGTGCTGCCGACCCCGGACAGCAAGATCCCGGTCGGCGCGCCGAACGCCGCCGCGGCCCCGCCGCCGCCCGCCGTGCCGCCGCCTCCGGCCCCGCCGTCAGCACCCGGCTCGCCCTCGGTGCCGCCGTCGACATCGCCGACGACGTTGCCAGGCACGACGACGCCGATCACACCGACGAAGCCGACAACACCCACACAGCCGACGACGTGTCTTCCCCCGACGACGATCACCGTGACCCCGACGACGACTGCCACCGGGACGCCGACGGCCACGCCCACACCGCCGCCTCCGACGTGCGGAGCCACGGTCACGGTCACTCCCACGTCGACGACCCCGGCCTCGGGAACAACGACGAAGCCCTGACGCCACCAGGAACGCGGCGGCGTGACTGGTTAGGGTGGGGTCATGCCTCGTGTTGCCGCGATCGACTGTGGGACCAACTCCATCCGCCTGCTCGTCGCCGAGCTGACCCCGCGTCATGACGGCACGGTCGACCTGCGCGATCTGCACCGCGAGATGCGGATCGTCCGGCTCGGCCAAGGCGTCGACGCCACCGGCAGGCTCGCCCCGGAGGCGCTGGAGCGCACCAGGGCCGCGCTGGCCGACTACACGATCGCCGCGCGCCGCAAGGGCGTCGAGAAGGTCCGCATGGTCGCGACGTCGGCGACGCGGGACGCGAGCAACCGGGACGAGTTCTTCGCGATGACCCGCGAGGTGCTCGGCACCGAGGCCGAGGTGATCAGCGGCGACGAGGAGGCGCGGCTGTCGTTCACCGGCGCGGTCGGTGAGCAGGATCCCGACGACGGCCCGTTCGTCGTGGTCGACGTCGGCGGCGGTTCCACGGAGCTGGTGCTCGGCACGTGGGACGGCCGCGAGGCCGAGGTGCTGGCCGCCAAGTCCGTCGACATCGGCTGCGTCCGGATCACCGAGCGTGCGCTCAAGGGTGACCCGCCGACGGCCGACGAGATCACCGAGGCCCGCGCGCTCGCGGCGAAGATCCTCACCGAGGCGTTCGAGATCGTCGACGTCTCGCGTGCCAGGACCTGGATCGGTGTCGCCGGGACGGTGACGACGTTGTCCGCGGTCGCCCAGGAACTGCCCGAGTACGACACCGAGCGAGTGCACCTTTCGCGGCTTTCGCACGCCGACATCGACCGTCTCACCCGGACACTGCTCGCGGCCGACCACGCGACCAGGGCGGCCAACCCGGTGATCCACCCCGGCCGGGTGGACGTGATCGGCGGTGGCGCCGTGATCGTGCAGACGCTGGCCGAGCAACTGGCCGCCCGCGGTGGTCCGGACGAGCTGATCGTCAGCGAGCACGACATCCTGGACGGAATAGCACTTTCGCTTGCCTGAAAGGGAAAAACCCTTCCCGCCGGACCGGATGAGCGGTCGGTGAGCGTGCGGTGACCAACTGTCCCTATTGGTCTGTTCGGCCTATCGATCTTCCTACGAACGTTGTGCTCTAACCGGGTGGTCCCCACCGCTGTCACCCATTTGCAACACGCTGGTCCTGTGAGCGGGTTCACCCCGCCGCTAACGTGCGTCTCACCTTTCGGGCCGGTGCGGGGATCCCGCGCCGGCGGGCACACGAGTTGGAGGGGACATGCGTCGTTCGCGCAGGCTCTGGGCATCCACCGTGGTGGTGACAACCTTGGCATTGGTGGTGGCCGCCTGTGGCGGCTCGGGGTCGAAGGCCGGTGCCGGGGAGGTCGATCCGGATGGCACCGTGACTGTGTACGGCACCGAGCCGGAGAACACGCTGATCCCGGCGAACATCAACGACCTCGGCGGCACCAAGGCGCTGCAGCCCATGTTCGCCGCGTTGGTCGGTTTCAAGGGCGACAGCGCCCAGCCGTACAACCTGATGGCGGAGTCGATCACCACGTCCGACTCCAAGGTCTACGACATCAAGATCAAACAGGGCTGGAAGTTCCACGACGGCACCGAGGTCAAGGCGCACAACTTCGTCGACGCGTGGAACTACGCCGTCCATGCCAACCTGCTCAACGCGGCCTTCTTCAACAACATCCAGGGCTACTCGGAGGCCCACCCCGAAAAGGGGAAGACCGCGCCCACCGACAAGATGTCCGGGCTGAAGGAACTCGGCGACTACGAGTTCCAGGTGACGTTGAACAGCCCGTTCTCGGTGTTCGCCATCAAGGTCGGGTACACCGCGTTCGCGCCGCTGCCCGACTCGTTCTTCAAGGACCCCGACGCCTTCGCGCGGCACCCCATCGGCAACGGCTCGCTGAAATTCGTCGAGCGTACGCCGAACCAGGACATCAAGCTCACCCGGTTCGACGACTACAAGGGCGACGACAAGGTCCATTTCAAGAACCTGAACGTCAAGATCTACATCAGTCAGGAGACCGCCTACCAGGACCTGCTGAGCGGAAAGCTCGACTTCGTCGAAGCCCTGCCGCCGTCGGCCCTTGCCGGGGACAAGTACAAGGCCGATCTCAAGGACAACCTGATCACCGGGCATCTGCTCGGCATCAACGCGATCGCGGTGCCGTCCTACGTGCCGGGTTACAACAGTCCCGATCTGCGCAAGGCGATTTCACTGGCCATCAACCGCGAGGAGATCACCAAGACGGTGATGCACGACGTCTACGTGCCCGCGGACGGCTACGTTTCACCGGGGATCCCCGGTTTCCGGCAGGGCGTGTGCAAGTTCTGCCATTTCGATCCGGAGCAGGCCAAGACGTACTTCCAGAAGTCCGGTTTCACCGGGAAGCTGACCATCGCCTCGAACGCCGACGGTGGACGCAAGGAACCACTGGTCGCCGCCTGCAACAGCATTCACAATGTGCTCGGTGTCCAGTGCGACTTCGTCCCGGCCACCGATTTCGGTCAGTTCCGCGGCCTGGTGAACGCCAGGAAACTGACCGGCATGGGCAGGTCGGACTGGTCGGCGGACTATCCGTCCATCGAGGACTTCCTCAACCCGCTTTACCGGACCGACGGTTCGGCGAACGACTCGGCCTACTCCAACCCGGCCGTGGACAAGATCCTGGAACAGGCCGACTCGACCGCCGACAAGGACGCCGCGATCAAGGTGTACCAGCAGGCCGAGGATCTGATCGCCCAGGACCTTCCGTCAATTCCGGTGTGGAGCGAAAAGGGCGTCGCGGCGAAGTCCAAGAATCTCAAGACCGCCGGGGTCGACTTCCGCCGGATGGCCGACTATCCCTCGATCCAGGTACTCAAGAAGTGACGCGCTGACCACTCCCACCACTCACGGCCTCGTGCGCGCCGCCCGTTCCGGCGGACGGTGCGCACGAGGCCCGGCGCGCACGAGGAACCAGTCATGACTCGGTACATTCTGCGACGACTGCTCCAGCTGATCCCGGTGTTCTTCGGAACCACTTTTCTCATCTACGTTCTGGTGTGGGCCGTGCCGGGGGATCCGTTCGCCGGTAAATGCGGCCAGCGGGCCTGCCCGCCGGAATACGTAGCCATGATGACCCAGAAGTTCCATCTCGACGACAACATCTTCGTGCAGTACTTCAAATACCTCGGGAGCCTGTTCACCGGCGACTGGGGAGAAACCTTCAACGGCAATTCCGTCGGCGAGCTGATCGGCAACTCCTATCCGATCACCCTGCGGCTGGCACTCGTCGCGGTGGCGATCGAGGCGATCATCGGCCTCACCGCGGGCGTACTGACCGGCCTGCGTGGCAAGGGATTCCTCGACAACCTGGTCCTGGTGTCGACCACCTTCCTGATCTCGCTGCCGGTGTTCGTCACCGCGATCGTGCTGCAGCTCGTGCTCGGCACGGAGCTGGGCATCATCGACGTCAGCGTCTCGGACGATCCCGGGGTGGGCGAACTGATCGTGCCGGGCATCGCGCTGGGCAGTCTCTCCATGGCGTATGTCGCCCGGCTGTCGAGAACCTCGATCGCGGAGAACCGGCACGCCGACTACGTTCGCACCGCGATCGCCAAGGGCCAGCCCCGCGGCCGCGTGGTCGGGGTGCACCTGTTGCGCAACTCGGTGATCCCGGTGCTGACCTTCCTCGGCACCGACCTCGGCACGTTGATGGGCGGCGCGATCGTCACCGAGGGCGTGTTCAACATCAACGGCCTCGGCGGGCTCGTCTTCCGCGGCATCCAGAACCGGGAAAGCGCGACGGTCACCGGTGTCGTCGTCCTGCTGGTGCTGGTGTACCTGCTGATGAGCCTGATCGTCGACCTGCTCTACGCCGTTCTCGACCCGAGGATCCGCTATGACTGACCCGAATCTCGTCGGCGGTGGCGGCGCCGACGCGGCCGAACTGTCCCGTGTGGACGATTCCGCCACCGGACCACAGAAGCCCCGCAGCCTGTGGAGCGACGCGTGGCGGCAGCTGCGCCGCAAACCGGCGTTCGTGATCTCCGCGATCATCATCCTGATCGTGGTGCTCATCGCGATCGCGCCGGGACTGTTCAGCTCTCGTCCCGCCGGGTTCAGCGATCTGGCCCACGCCAACGAAGGACCGTCCGCGGACGCCTGGTTCGGTTACGACAACCAGGGATACGACGTCTACGCGAGAACGATCTACGGCGCTCGTGCCTCGTTGCTCGTCGGAGTGTTCTCGACGCTGCTGACCGTCCTCATCGGATCGATCGTCGGGATCATCGGGGGATACTACGGACGGCTGATCGACTCCGTGCTTTCGCGGTTCGGCGACATCTTCGCCGGGCTGCCGTTCGTGCTGGGCGCGATCGTCATCCTGACCACGTTCAACGCACCGGGCAGCAATCCGGGGCCGGTGACCATCATCGTCCAGGTCGTCGTGTCGATCGCGGTGCTGAGCTGGCCGGTGGCGATGCGCATCATGCGTTCGGCGACGTTGGTGGCCAAACAGCTCGACTACGTCAAGGCCGCGCGCGGGCTCGGAGCGAGCACGCCGAGAATCATTTTCCGGCATCTGCTGCCGAACACGATCGCACCGGTGCTGGTGTACGCGACCATCGCGCTCGGCGCGTTCATCGGGGCCGAGGCGACACTGGCCTACCTCGGTATCGGGGTCCGGCCGCCGGTGGTGTCCTGGGGCGTGATGATCAGCGACGCCAGGGACTACTTCCGCAACGCCCCGCACATGCTGCTCTTCCCCGGTGCGTTCGTCACGTTCACCGTGCTCGCGTTCGTCATGCTCGGTGACGGGATCCGCGACGCGCTCGATCCGAAGTCGAGGTAGCCCGATGTCGTCTGCGATGGACAACGAGCTGTTGCTCGAAGTCGAGGACCTGCACGTCGAATTCCGGACGTCCGAGGGCGTCGCGAACGTGCTCAACGGTGTCAGCTATTCCGTGCACGCCGGGGAAACCCTCGCCGTGCTCGGCGAATCCGGATCCGGCAAGAGCGTCACCGCGCAGACGGTGATGGGCATTCTCGACACTCCGCCGGGCGTGGTCACCGGGGGTACGATTCGGTTCCGCGGCGAGAATCTGCTGACCGCGTCCGAGGAACGGCGCATGCAGGTGCGCGGCGGGGAGATCGCGATGATCTTCCAAGACGCGTTGTCCGCGCTGAATCCGGTGTTCACCGTGGGTTTCCAGATCGAGGAACAGCTGCGTGTCCGGTTGGGAATGTCCAGAAAGGACGCTCGGCGGCGCGCGGTGGAGCTGCTCGACATCGTGCGCATTCCCGCGGCGGCGCGGCGGGTGCGGGAGTATCCGCACCAGTTCTCCGGCGGGATGCGGCAGCGCGCGATGATCGCGATGTCGCTGGCGCTCGATCCGGACCTGCTGATCGCCGACGAGCCGACCACCGCGCTGGACGTCACCGTGCAGGCGCAGATCATGGACCTGCTCGCGGAGATCCAGGCCGAGCGGCGGATGGGGCTGGTCCTGATCACCCACGACCTCGGGGTGGTGGCCGAGGTCGCCGATCGGATCGCGGTGATGTACGCCGGGCGCATCGTCGAGCACGCCGACGTCGGCGATCTCTTCCGCGCGCCGGGGCATCCGTACACCGCGGCGTTGATGGATTCCCTGCCCCGGCTCGACCTCAAAGGACAGACGCTGGAAACGATCAAAGGCCTGCCGCCGAGCCTGCTCAGGATTCCCGAGGGCTGCCCGTTCCACCCACGCTGCAAGCGGGCCGAGGATCGGTGCACGACCGAGTTGCCCGCCAAGCGCAGCCTGGGTTTCGGCAGGACCAGCGCCTGCCATTTCGCCGAAGAGGTGGTGAGTTCGCGTGGCTGAGCCGATTCTGCGGGTTACCTCGCTGGTCAAGCACTTCCCGGTACGGGTCGGGGTGCTGATCAAGCGCACCGTCGGGTACGTGAAGGCCGTCGACGGCGTTTCGTTCGATCTGATGCCAGGGGAAACCCTTGGCGTGGTGGGGGAATCCGGCTGTGGGAAGTCCACATTGGCCCAGGTGCTGATGCGCCTGGAGGAGCCGACGGCCGGGACCGCGACGTTCGAGGGCAAGGACATCTTCGCGATGCGTGGCGCCGAGCTGCGGCGGCTGCGGCGCGAGATCCAGATCGTCCTCCAGGACCCGTACACCTCGCTGAACCCCCGGATGACCGTGGGCGACATCGTCGGTGAGCCGTTCGAGATCCACCCGGACGTCGCGCCCAAGGGCTCGCGTGCGGCCAAGGTGCGTGAGCTGCTCGAGGTCGTCGGGCTGAACCCGGAACACCTCAACCGGTACCCGCACCAGTTCTCCGGCGGCCAGCGTCAGCGCATCGGGATCGCGCGGGCGCTCGCGCTGCGGCCCAAGGTGATCATCTGCGACGAGCCGGTGTCCGCTTTGGACGTTTCGATCCAGGCGCAGGTGATGAACCTCCTCGGTGATCTGCAGCAGGAGTTCGGACTGTCCTATGTGTTCATCGCGCACGACCTTTCGGTGGTGCGGCACCTGTCCAGCAGGGTCGCGGTGATGTACCTCGGCAAGATCGTCGAGATCGGCACCGAGGAGGAGATCTACGAGCGGCCGTCGCATCCCTACACGCAGGCGTTGCTCTCGGCGGTTCCGGTCGCCGATCCGGCGGTACGCGGGCAGCGGCAGGTGATCCGGCTGGAGGGTGACGTGCCCAGCCCGCTGGATCCGCCGTCCGGCTGCCGGTTCCGCACTCGCTGCTGGAAGGCGCAGGACGTGTGCGCGAACGACGAGCCCGAGCTGATCGGCAGGACCGACGGCCACCTCTCGGCGTGTCATTTCGCGGAGCAGAAATCCGTGGTCCCCTAGGAGGAATGATGAAGAGAAGACCCAGGTTGCTCGCCGCCGCCTGCACGATGTCGTTGTGCGGCGCACTTTCCGTGTTCGCCGCCCCGGTTGCTTCGGCGCAGCCGCGGCTTTCCGGACCGGCGACCGAGTTCACCGTGCTCGCACGCGATTGGTCGAGCGTCGCGGCGGCGCAGCAGGCCGTCCGCGACGCGGGCGGCACGATCGTCTCGACGAACACCGCGGTCGGCCTGATCACCGCCAGCGCGCCCGCGAACGGCTTCACCGAACGGGTTTCGGGAAACCGCGCGGTGTTCGGCGCGGCGAAGGCGAAGCCGATCGGCTCGGCGCCCAAGGACGGCGCCCCCAAGACCAAGCCGGACGCCGTCGAGAAGGAAGGCCAGGGAAGTGGCAAGGCCGCGCCCACCGCCTCCGCGCGGCGCGCGAACCCGGTCAAGACCGATCCGCTGGACGAGCAGCTGTGGGGCCAGAAAGCCGTCCGCGCCGATCTGGCGCACACGGTGACGAAGGGCAGTAAGAAGGTAAAGGTCGGCATTATCGACACCGGTGTCGACGGGACGCACCCGGACATCGCGCCGAACTTCGACAGGGCTGACTCGCGGAACTTCACCAAGGACATTCCCAGCGACGTCAACGGAACCGTGGTCGACGGGCCGTGTGAGTTCCGCGGTTGCGTCGACCCGGTCGACCACGACGACAACGGGCACGGCACGCACGTCGCGGGCATCATCGGCGCCGCGCTGAACGACTTCGGCGTCTCCGGGGTCGCGCCCGACGTGTCGCTGGTGAACATCCGCGCCGGCCAGGACGCGGGCTTCTTCTTCCTCCAGCCCGCCGTCGACGCGCTCACCTACGCGGGCGACGCCGGGATCGACGTCGTCAACATGAGCTTCTACGTCGACCCGTGGCTGTACAACTGCACAGCGAACCCTGCCGACACCCCCGCGCAGCAGGCCGAGCAGCGGACGATCATCGAAGCGCTGACCCGCGCGATGAACTACGCGCACGGCAAGGGTGTCACCCAGGTCGTGGCGCTGGGCAACCAGCACGACGAACTCGCCGCGCCGCACGACGACGTCACGAGCCCCGACTTCCCGAGCAACAGCACGCATCCGCGCAAGGTCGACAACGCGAGCTGCTTCTCGCTGCCGGTCGAGGGCCCGAACGCGATCGGCGTGGGCTCTTTCGGCCCGACACAGGCCAAAGCGGACTACTCGAACTACGGCACCGAGCGGATCTCGGTGTCCGCGCCCGGCGGATACTTCCGCGACGGTTACGGCACCCCGTGGTTCCGCACGCTGCAGAACGAAATCCTCTCGACCTATCCGAAGAATGTCGGCTTGGCGGCCGGAACCATCGACGCCGCCGGGAACATCACCCCCGCGGGAGTCACCGCGGGCATCCAGAAGGACACCGCCGCTGACGGCCGCGTCGGCTACTACCAGTGGCTGCAGGGCACGTCCATGGCGGCGCCGCACGCGACCGGGGTCGCCGCGCTGATCATTTCGCGCTACGGCAAGCCTTCGCGCGGTGGTTTCGGGATGGACCCGGCCGCGGTGAAGCGCGTCCTCGAAGGCACCGCGTCGCAGATCGCCTGCCCGGTGCCGCGGACGGTGGACTACCTCAAGGAGGGCCGCGACGCCTCGTTCACCGCGACCTGCCTCGGTGACCCGGCGTTCAACGGCTTCTACGGCCACGGCTCCGTCGACGCCTACGCCGCCGTCACCCACGGCGCCGAGTTCGTGCGTCCGTAGGTGGCTCGAGCGCCCCAATGTGGCATTGGGTGCGTTGGACGCACCGAACGCCACATTGGGGCGCATGAGCCCCGGACGGAGAGGAGGGACCACTCAGTCGCGGTTCGAGGCCTTCTTGACGAACTTGGCCAGGTCTTTCGACTGCTGAAGCCGGGTCGGTTCGTGGACGTACATCATGTGCCCCGCCGGGTAGTACGCCGTGTCGATGTTCTCCCGTAGTTCCTCCGGGATCTGCAGGCGGGCCAGCACGTGCTCGGCGGCGAAGTGCGGGGTGGCGCCGTCGTAGTGGCCGAAGGCGACGTGGACCTTCAGGTGCGGGTTGGCGCGCATGGCCGAGCCGAGTGAGTCCACAACGGACACTGAGCGGCCCTCGAAGTCCGAATAGGACCACGCCTTGAACGTGTCGATCGAGAGGATCTCGTACGGCAGGTCGTTCTGGTAGCCGAGTTCGGCGCGCACGTAGTGGTTGAACCCGGCTGCGTAGGCACCGATGATCCGCGAGACCGACGGGTCGTCGCTGGCGTGCTCGCGGCCGCCGTCCGGTTCCCAGGTGGTGAACCGGCCGTCCATCCGGCCGACGACCAGGCCGCGGTCACGCAGCAGCTCGGTGAAGAACCGCACGTGCTCGATACGCAGTCCGACACGGTCCACATAGGACTCGCTGAGTCCGGTCAGTGAAGCCAGGGTGGCGACGGCCTCCGTCCGGTCCTGTGTGGACAACCGGGCGCCGCGGGCGAGTGCCCACGGCAGTTCCTTCGCGGCGAAGTCCTCGGCGTCGGCGAGCACGTCGTCGAGCGGGCGGTCGCCGTGCAGGCCGTGGTAGTGCGCGATCGCGGCGTAGGTGGGGACGAACAGCGAGTACGGCAGGTCGTTGCCCTCGGTGAACCGCAGGGTCCCCATGTCGAGCACGGAGGAGATGAGCAGCAGCCCGTTGAGGTAGAGACCGTGCCGCTCCTGCAGGTGCGCCGCCAGCCCGGCGGCGCGCAGCGTGCCGTACGACTCGCCGGCGAGGAACTTGGGGGACAGCCAGCGTTCGTTGCGCGACACCCAGAGCCGGATGACCTCACCGACGGATTCGATGTCGCCCTTGAAGCCGAGGAAGTCCTTCGCCGTCTCGCCGTCGGACGGGCGCGAGTAACCGGTCGAGACCGGGTCGATGAACACGAGGTCGCTGTGCGCCAGCAGGCTTTCCGGGTTGTCGGCCAGCCCGTACGGCGGCGCCACCGGATCGTCGACGTCCCCGGAGAGCACCCGCCGCGGGCCCAGCAACCCGAGGTGCAGCCAGATGCTGGACGAGCCGGGGCCGCCGTTGAACGCGAAGGTCACCGGACGCGTGCCGGGGTCGGCGTCGTCGAGCGTGTAGGCGGTGACGAAGACCTCCGCCTTCGGCTTGTGGCCCTCCGATTTACCGTCGGTCACGACCTCCTTGCGCAGCACGATCCGCCCGGTTTGCGCGGTGTAGGCCAGCTTGCGCCGCTTCACCGTCAGCGTGTGGTGGGTCGTGACGAGGTCGTCCGTCGGCTCGGGAGCGGGCTTCCCGGGGGCCGCCGGCTCTGCCGCGTCGGCTGTGGTGTCTTCAGAAGTCGTTTCCGCCATGGAACCAACTTAGTGCCGCGACAGCACGACCTTCGGCGGTCGCGGCGCTGTGGCATGGTGACCTGGTGCACACCCGTCCGCGCTCGCTGCCCGAACTGGACGCCGAGGTGATCGGATGCCGCGCCTGCCCGCGGCTGGTCGCCTGGCGCGAGCAGGTCGCGGTCACGAAACGTCCCGCGTACGCCGATCAGGAGTACTGGGCCCGCCCGGTCCCCGGGTTCGGACCCGCCGACGCCGCGCTGGCGATCGTCGGGCTGGCCCCCTCGGCACACGGTGCGAACCGCACCGGGCGGATGTTCACCGGTGACCCGTCCGGCGACTTCCTGTTCCGCGCGTTGCACGAGGTCGGGCTGGCTTCGCAGCCTACGTCGACCGAGATCGGCGACGGGCTCGAACTCATCGGGACCCGGATGGTCGCGCCGGTCCGCTGCGCGCCGCCGGAGAACAAGCCCACCCCTGCCGAGCGGGACAACTGCCGTCCGTGGCTGGCGGCCGAACTCGATCTGCTGCGGCCTGCCCTGCGCGCGATCGTCGTGCTCGGCGCGTTCGGCTGGCAGGCGCTGATGCCGGTGCTCGCGGACGCCGGATGGCCGGTGCCGTCGCCGCGGCCGGCCTTCGGGCACGGTGCCGTGCTCCAGCTCGACGACCTGCGAATTTTCGGCTGTTATCACGTGTCCCCCCGCAATGTCCAGACGCATCGGGTGACTCACGCGATGGTGTGTGACGTGCTGGCCTCGGCCGCCGAGGTGGCGGGACTCTTCTGAATCGGTGCCGAAGACGTGGCGACGCTGGTCACAGCCGGGTGGGGTCCCCGAGCGATACCCGCGAGTGAGTGCGACTATAGGTGCATGGCTGCTAAGTCGGAACCGACTCGGATCCTCGTGCTCGGTGGTGGGTACGTAGGGCTGTACACCGCGTACGGCCTCCAGAAAATGCTTCGGGCCAATGAGGCGTCCGTGACGGTCGTTGACCCCCAGCCGCACATGACCTATGCCCCGTTCCTGCCGGAGGCGGCGGCGGGCGCGATCGAGCCGCGACACGTGGTCGTGCCGCTGCGGCGCGTGCTCAAGCGCTGCCACGTGCTCACCGCGCGGGTCACCAAGATCGAGCAGGCGCAGAAGTCCGTCACGGTCGAGGCCGCGGACGGCCACGTCGAGCAGCTTGGCTACGACGTCCTCGTGGTCGCGCTCGGTGCTGTCGCGCGTGTCCTGCCGATCCCCGGCCTGGTCGAGGAGGGTATCGCCTTCAAGACCATCGGTGAGGCGATCTACCTCCGCAACCACGTCATGACGAAGCTGGACGAGGCGGCCAGCACGCTCGATCCCGAGCTGCGCAAGCGCTTGCTGACGTTCACCGTCGTGGGCGGCGGGTTCGCCGGCATCGAGGCGCTGGCGGAGCTGGAGGACATGACCCGCTTCGCCACGAACTACTACCCGAACATCAAGCCCGAGGACATTCGCTGGGTGCTCGTCGAGGCCGCCGGGCGCATCCTGCCCGAGGTCCGCGAGACGCTGGGTGTGTACACGGTGCAGCAGCTCGAGAAGCGCGGCATCGAGGTCTACCTGTCGACGGCGGCGAAGTCCTTCGAGAACGGGCACGTCGTGCTTTCGGACGGCACCGAGTTCGACACCGACACGATCATCTGGACCGCCGGGGTGAAGGCCAACCCGGTGCTGGCGAACTCGGATCTGCCGCTGGACAAGCGCGGCAGGCTCGAGGCGACCGCGGGCCTGCAGGTCGTCGGTCACCCGGACGTCTGGACCGCGGGCGACAACGCCGCCGTGCCGGACCTCTCGCGTACCGAGGCCGACCCGACCGCGACGTGCCCGCCGAACGCGCAACACGCCGTGCGCCAGGCGCGGGTGCTGGCGAAGAACATCATCCGGGTCATCCGCGGTGGCAAGCCGAAGGACTACTACCACAAGAACCTCGGCGCCGTGGCCAGCCTCGGCCTGCACAAGGGCGTCGCGGACGCCATGGGCATGAAGATCAAGGGCTTCCCGGCGTGGCTGTTCCACCGCGCCTACCACCTCAAGGCCATGCCGACCTGGAACCGCCGGGTGCGCATCCTCTTCGACTGGATGCTCGGTGGCCTGTTCCGCCGCGAGATCATCTCGCTGGGCCAGATCAACAACCCGAAGGAAGACTTCGCGCGGGTCTCGAAGTCCTGACGCGCCAGGGACTACTGTCGAGAGGTGAAGGCCTCTCGGCAGTCCGTCCCGGCTGTCCCCCTTCGTTCCGGGCTCACCCCGCTCGAACTCGCGCAGCACGTGCTGGAGCGGATCGAGCGGGACAACCGCCACGTGCACAGCCGTAAGCGCCGTTTCCGCTGGCGGGCAGTGGCGATCCGGGTGTTGCTGCTCGCCCTGTCCGGGACGTCGACGATCATCCTGGGGTTGCAGAACCTCAACGGCTGGACAGGTTTCGCCTTCGCTCTGGTCGCGGTCACCACCGTGGTGGGCGCGCTGGAGCCGTTCTTCGCCTGGCGCTCGCTGTGGGTGCTGATGGAGGAAGGCCAGTTCCACTTCTACCGGCTCCGCGACGAACTCGCCTTCTACATCGCCTCGACGCCGCCCGCCGAACTCGACCCGGCCGTGATCAGGGCCAAGTTCGAGGAGTACCAGGAAGTCTGGGGGCAGGTCGGGAAACGCTGGCTGGAGTTTCGGCGGACCGACGCCGCGAGCTGACGCGCATCGCCTAGGCTGGACGGTGCCCCCGTAGCCCAACTGGCAGAGGCAGTCGACTTAAAATCGACCCAGTGCGGGTTCGAACCCCGTCGGGGGCACTCGTCTGGGCGGACCGTGTCCGCGGAGTGCGCGGACCATCGCCGAGTGCTGGTGTCCTTGGGGGCCGAGCCCCCAAACCCCGCGCCGGGGGCGCGCCCCCGGACCCCAGTGGGTGTTGCGTGGCGTTGTCCGGCTCCGGTCGCTGACCACGCCCTTTCCGGATGTCGTGCCGTGAAGGCCTCCTTACCGGCGCTGACTGCCGGTAAGGA
>NZ_JBHYIK010000062.1:0-2126 GCF_042739735.1 Amycolatopsis sp. NPDC059027
CCTTACGGGCGTCGGACGCCCGTAAGGTGGCCTTAACGGCGCTTTGCCGTGCGCTCAGGGCAGGACCAGCGGGACGACCGGGGCGGGGCTGTCCGAGATCGGGATCTGGTACCGCTGGCCGAGGTACGACGCGATCGAGTGGAACAGCGGCCCGGCCGAGTGCCCGGCGGGCAGCGTCGTGTCGGGCGCGTCGAGCCGGATGCCCACCACGAACCGCGGGTGGTCGGCGGGCAGGATCCCGGCGAAGGTGATGTTGTTCAGCGTGTCGCTGTAGGCCTTCGTCTTCGGGTCGATCTGCTGGCCGGTGCCGGTCTTGCCGGAGACCTGGTACCCCTCGACGGCCGCGCTCGGCGCGGTGCCGACGTCCTGGCCCTTGCCCTTCTGCACCACGGCGCGCATCATGTCGCGCACCGTCTTCGCGGTCTGCGGGCTGACCACCTGGGCGGTCTTCGGCGCCGGTTCGGGCACGACCGTCCCGTCCGGACTGACCTTCGCCTTCACGATCCGCGGCTCGACGCGCAGCCCGTCGTTGGCGATCGCCTGGTACATCCCGGTCATCTGCAGGATCGTCATCGACAGGCCCTGGCCGATCGGCAGGTTGCCGAAGGTCGACGCGGACCACTGGCTGCGCGGCGGCACGTACCCGCCGCTCTCGCCGGGCAGGCCGATACCGGTCTTCTGGCCGATGCCGAACTTCTTCAGCATGTCGAGGTAGTGCTCCTCGCCGACCTTCTGCGCCAGCAGCAGCGTCCCGACGTTGGACGACTTCGCGAAGACCCCGGTCGTGGTGAACGTCTGCGTGCCGTGGGGCCACGCGTCGTTCACCGTGCGGTCGGCGACCTTCAGGCTGCCCGGGACCTGCAGGGTCGACTCCGGTGTGGCCACGTTCTCGTCGATCGCCGCGGTCGCGGTGACCACCTTGTTCACCGAACCGGGCTCGAACGGCGTGGTGACCGGCCGGTCGTTGAGGTTCTCCGGGTCCTGCAGCGTCGCCGGATCGTTGGGGTTGAACGTCTTCGCGTCGGCCAGCCCGTAGACCTCGCCGGTCTTCGCGTCCATCACCACGGCCTGGCCGCCCTTGGCGTGCGACTGCGCGACGTAGTCCGTCAGCTGCCGCTGCAGTTCGTACTGGACGTCCGAATCGAGGGTCAGCTCGAGGTTCGACCCGGGGATCGCGGCCTGGAGATCGCGTTCGGTACCGGGGATGACGACGTTGTCGTTGCCGTTCTGCGTGTTCACCATCCGGCGGCCCGGCGTGCCCGCGAGGTCGTCGTCGCGCGCGGCCTCCAGCCCGACGACCCCGTGGATGTTGTGCTTGGAGACGTCCGGGTCGTCCATGCGCCAGTTCGCCAGCCCGACGATGTTCGAGGCCAGCGAGTCACCCGGGTACTCCCGCTTGGCGCGCTTCTCCACCCCGATCCACGCGTACTTCTTGACGATGTCGGCGGCCACCGACGGCTCGATGTTGTTGACCAGGTAGGTGAACGCGTCGGGCTTGTGGAACAGCGTCAGCAGCTGCTGCTCGCTGATCACCCCTGGCAGTTTCGCCGAGATGTACTTCGCCGCGCCCGCGACCTCGTTCTCGAAGTTCCGTCCGCTGGCGGGGTTCTTCGCGGCGAACTCGTCCATCGACTTGTGCAGGGCCTTGAGGTTCACCGAAAGCGTGCGGGTTTCCGCGCTGAACGCGAGCTTCCCGCCGTTACGGTCCACAATGGACCCGCGCTGGGCCGGGATGTCGATGGTGAGGGTGCGCTGCCGCTCGGCGGCGGCCGACAGCGCGCCCGCCTCGAACCACTGCACCTGCACCAGCTTCGCGCCCGCGGCGATCATCACCGCGACCAGGATGATGCGCACCGCGGAGAACCGGCCGCGCTGCCCGCCGTTGCCGCGCTTGGCCACCGCGCGGCGCGTCCCGGCGGCGTAGGTCCGCCGGGCGCTGCCCGACGCGCGGGTGCGTGCCGGTCCCGGCCTGCCCGCCATCAGTGGCCTCCCTGCTCCGCCGGAGTCTCGGCGGGTGGCGCTGTCAGGTCACCCTCGGTCCGCGCCCCGCGCGGGGGCGCGGCCGCCGCGGCGGGGGGGGGGGCGTGCTGGGCCCCCCGCCGGGCGTAGTCGGCGATCTACGTGTC
>NZ_JBHYIK010000062.1:2136-42998 GCF_042739735.1 Amycolatopsis sp. NPDC059027
CGAAACACCACCCCAACCCCCCCAACCCACAGAGAAATATGTCTCGAGGCATCGTATATATTATATCGACCCCGGGCCAGTCTGCCCCCCCCGGGGCCGGCCCCCGCGCGGGGGCCCGCCCGCCGGGGCGGCGGGCGGCACGGACTGGGCCGCCGGCGGCGCGTCCTGCGCCTTCTTCGGCTCGCCCACGAGCGTGGTCTTGCCGTCGGGGCCGACGATGATCCGGGCGGGGTCGCCGCTGGGCACCAGCCCGCCCTGCTGCGCCGCCGGGGCGAGCGAACCGGGCGACTCGGCCTTGGCGACGTCGCGCTGCAGCTTCGCCTTGGCCTCGGCCAGGCTCGCGTTGGTGGTGCGCAACTGCTCCAGGCGGTAGGAGTCGGCGATCGCCTGCGTGGTCAGCCAAAGCGTCGTCGCGACCCCGACGGCCAGCAGGCCCATCATCGCGAGCACGAACGACGCGCGCGACTTCGGCCAGCTCAGCTTGAGCTTGCGCCGCTCGGGCTTCTTCGCGTCGGGCCGGGGCGCCGGCCGCGGGGCGCGCTGGGACAGCAGATCGGCGCGCTGCGCACGGCGCGCGTAGGCGCGTTCGGCCGCGGAGGTCCGGCCTCGCGACGCGCGGCGCGGCGCGGCGTCCGGCTGCGCCGTCGTGGTTCCCGGCTCCAGCTCCACCGCGTTCCGGTCGGTGGCACGCTGGCGCGTCGCCGGTGTACGGCGGCCGCGGGACTTCGTGGGAGCGGTCATCGTCGCGCTGCCTCTCCGATCCGTTCTGCGGCCCGCAACCGCACCGAAGCGGCCCGCGGGTTCTGCTCGATCTCCGTGTCCGAGGCCTTCTCGGCCCCTCTCGTCAGTAGCTTCAGCTCCGGGCCATGCCCGGGCAGTTCCACCGGAAGTCCTTCCGGCGTACGGGATTTCGCCAGCTCGGCCAGCGCCTGCTTGACCAGCCTGTCCTCGAGGGACTGATAGGACTCGACGACGATCCGGCCGCCCATCGCGAGCGCGGACAGCGCCGCGGGCATCGCCCGGCGCAGCACCTCCAGCTCGCCGTTGACCTCGATCCGCAAGGCCTGGAACGTCCGCTTCGCGGGGTGCCCGCCGGTACGCCTGCTCGCCGCGGGCACCGCGTCGTAGAGCAGTTCGACCAGCCGCGCGCTGCGCGTGAAGGGTTCCTTTTCCCGTTCCGCCACAACGGCTTTGACGATCCGCTGGGCGAACCGCTCCTCGCCGTAGTCGCGCAGGATGCGCACCAGCTCGCCGGGCGCGTAGGTGTTGAGCACGTCGGCGGCGGTGAACCCGGTGGTCGGGTCCATCCGCATGTCCAGCGGCGCGTCCCTGGCGTAGGCGAACCCGCGTTCGGCGCGGTCGAGCTGCATCGAGGAGACGCCGAGGTCGAACAGGATTCCGTCCACACGGGACAGTCCGAGCCCGGCGAGCGCGGCGGGCAGTCCATCGTAGACGGTGTGGACCAGATCGACCCGGTCCCCGTGCCGGGCCAGCCGTTCCCCGGACCGTTCCAGCGCGGCGGGGTCGCGGTCCAGCGCCACCAGGCGCAGCCGCGGGAACGCCGCCAGCAGGGCGTCGGAATGACCGCCGAGGCCGACGGTCGCGTCGACCAGCACCGCGTCGCGATCGGCGAGGGCGGGTGCGAACAGCTCGAGGATCCGGTCGAGCAGCACCGGAACGTGCTCGTGTTCGGCTGTCATGACCTTCCCCCTTTCCGCTGCCGTACACCCGTGAATGTGGCGGATGCCGTCAGGTCCCTGTCCGCCCGCTTCGGACCTGGTGCCGGGGAAGGTGCACCAGGGCTGTTGAGCGGACAGAGGCCTCACGGCATCCACGCGGTCGCTTTCCGTCCGCGGCCGCCGGAGAACCCCCGTCCCCCGACGACTGGGGTGCTCCCGGCACGGCCACGCCTAGAAGACGCCCGGCAACACTTCCTCTCGAGCCTGCGCGTAGCTGTCTTCGTGCTCATCCAGGTAGCCCTGCCACGCCTGGGCGTCCCAGATCTCCAACCGGGTGATCGCACCGATCACCACGCACTCCTTGTTGAGCCCCGCGTAGCGGCGGAGCTCGGACGCGATGGCGATGCGCCCCTGCCCGTCCGGGCGTTGTTCATCCGTCCCGGCGAAGAGATAGCGCTGGTAGGCCCGAACCGACTCGTTGGTGAACGGCGCTTCGGCGACCTTGCGTGCCATCTGCTCGAACTCCGCGCGGGGGAAGACGAAGAGGCAGTGGTCCTGCCCCTTGGTGATCATCAGCCCACCGGCGAGCGCGTCGCGGAACTTCGCGGGCAGCGTGAGCCGCCCCTTGTCGTCCAGCTTCGGGGTGTGGGTGCCGAGGAACACCGGCCTCCACCTCCCTACCGAGCCCGATGGAAACCATCGGATTCGGCCACGGGGCTCCCTTCTGCCCCACTGCGCACCACCGTACCCCACTTTTCACCACAGTCAACGCGACCGGCGCCGTCACCACTCCGTCGTGTCAGACGTTTGCGCTGGTCAGCAAGGTGGGGCCGGGTGGGGGGTGACGTGGGGGACCGTGGCCAAGATCCCCCGCACCGGGGTCCCAGGCAACCGGAACGGGGCCTGAAACGTCCGGTTGACGGCCGCGAGAAGACCACGTGGGCGCGCTGTGGGGAAAGGTGGGGCACCCCGGTGGGGCACTGTGGGGAACCGGGTGGGGCCGGGTGGGGGCACCTGTGGGGCTCGGTGGGGACGGGGGTCAAGCGCCCCAATGTGGCATTGGGTGCGTCCAACGCACCCAATGTGGCGTTCGGTGCTCCGCCCTTGCCCCCGCCGCCACCCTCAACGGAGACGCTGCGCGTCCAGCCTGATTCCACGCACCGAACGCCACATTGGGGCGCATGAGGGCGCCACGAGACCGCCGGGGAGGAACCGGAAAGAAGGTGTCGCTAGGCGTCGGTGGTGAGGAGGGCGGCGATCCGGTCGACGAGGCGCTGACTGTCCACTGGGGACACCGTGACCCACTCCTGACCACCGCGCCCAGGGGAGGTTCCCGCGCAGTACGCGCCGACGTCGGTGTCGAACCATGTCAGCCCGCCCGCGCGACGGACCCGGCCGTCCGTGCCCCGCACGGAAACGCTGAACTGTCCCGCGCTGTACACCGGGCGCGCCTGGATCGCGAGCACCTCGCGCAGCTGCGCCGCGGACGCCGCGGATCGCGCGCCCCGCTCCCCGTACACCGGGTCCCCGCCCTCGCCGAGGCTCGACGCCGGCAGTGTGAGGCCGTAGCCGGGCCCGGCGCTCAGCTCGGGCAAGACGTCCACGATCGCCGAGCACCATTCGGCGGCGCCGATATCGGTCAGGGCGATCGTCTGTTCCGGCTGGGTCGCGAGAACGCCGTCGCGGCCGCATACCGCGGTCACGGCACGGAACGGCGTCTCGGCGGTCATGTCGGCGAGCGCTTCGCAGGCGAGGTAGACCTCTCCCCCGGCCAGCAGGCCGAGCCGGTCCTCCAGCGCCGGTTCGAGCCGTTCGCCGTCGTGCAGGCCACGCTCGCCGAGGTTCCGGTACACCTCGGCACGGATCCGCGCGCGTTCCGCGTCGGTACCGCCGACGCTGCGCACGCACAGCGGATCCGGCGGGCGCGCGAAGCCGAGATCGGCCCAGAGGATGTCGAACGCGGACGCGGAAACCCGGATCAAGCCGGGCCCTTCGCCGCATTGCCGAGCGACGGCGGCGCCTCGAACCGCCGGCTCGGGACGAGCCCGTGCAAGGCCGCGTCCCGCGCGTTCATGACGTCGACCGCCTTCTGCCGGGCGGCCTCGGCGCGGGCGCGCTGCGCGTCCATCGCGGCCGACAGCCCCGCCAGCATCGACAGGCTCCCGCTCGCGGCGGCCTCACGGATCATCGAGGCGGGATCGAAGCCGACCGGCGGCGGCATCTCGGCCTTGGCTCGCGCGGCGACGTCCGCCTGCCCGGCCACCGACTCGCCGAGGGCGGTGGACACCCCGGCCGACTGGACGAGCCAGCCCGCCGCTGTCCCGAGCACCTCGCGCACCGCGTCGCCTGCCTGGCCCTGCCAGTGCTCGTGCGTGTTGTTGACCAGCGCGCTCAGTTCGGCGGTGGAATCGGCGAAGCGCCGGGCCAGTCCCTGCCACTGCGCGCCGAGCTGGCCCGCGGCCACCGGGTCGTTGTCCCGTGCCACCTCGGCGGCCAGCGCCTCGTGGCTGTAGGACTCGTACCGGGCCGACGGCGCCGGGACACGCGTGGCCGCCTCTTCCGCTCCTGGCACGGGCACACCTTCCTTTCCGCTGGCTGGCTTAGGGCAGTTTCGGCTCGATGAGCCCGGCCACCGTGTCCGCCCGGCTGCAGGCCAGCGCGGTGTCCGAGAAGGTGGTGTTGCTGACGTCGACCTGGACGCTGCCGCCGGAGCCGACGCCGAGCAGTACCGCACAGGTGCCGTCGCCCGCCTTGCGGTCGGACACGTGCAGCGCCTGGTGCGCGCCGACCTTCGTCCTCGTCGCGGTCTTGCGCGCGACCTCGAGATCGGTGAGACCGTGCTTCTCGTCCACCGTCACGGTGACCCCGAACGTGGCGGGCACCGTCCAGTCGCAGGCCTTCGCCTCGCCGATCGTCTTCGGCTTCCCGATCACGCTCACCCCGACCGTCGACCGGTCGGTGGGCGACAGCAGCGTGCACGGGTCGAGCGTCGCCAGCGTCGGCGGCCCGGCGGGCACCGGAGAAGAAGGAGCAGAGGACGACTGCGGCGCGGAGGAACTCTGCACGTGCGCGGCGGCGCCGGGCTGTCCCTGGGCGTGGCCGCAAGCCGCGAGCGCCAGACCGAGCACGCCGAGCAGGGCCGGGCGGAGAAACGTTCGGTTCACCGGTCAGCCACCGACGCAGTCCACGCCGTCGGCCGCGGCCTCGTCCTGGTGCTGGTAGCGCCCGAGCGCCTCGGCCATCCGGGTCTTGAGGTTCTCCAGCTCCTTGCCGAACGCCGTCAGCGACTGCACAGCCGAGCCCTGTCCGCCGATGCCGTACTCCGCCATGAACTTGCCGACCTCGGTGGCGTATCCGCCGCCGAGCGGGACCGTGCGGCCGAGCACCTTCGCCTCGCGAACCATCTCACCGACCACGTCCTGCAGCGCGCTGATCTTCGCGTAGGCGTCGGTGGCCAGCTCGGGTGCGACCGCGAAGCCGCGGACGTCGAACGGTGGCTTCGTGCCCAGCTCGCTCATGTGCGGTTACGCCTCTCCGTAGTCGCGTGACCTCGAACCGGAGCATACGACAAAACACCAGGTCAACGGGAGCACCCAGAATCGGGTGAATCACCCCTCGAACGGAGTAAGCTCCGTGCTTGCACAGCGTCACCAACCAGGCATCCTGGGGTTCTCACCCCGAGTTCGCCCGAGTTTGACACACTGAATGGAATGCTGCTCGCTGCGCGCGAACCGGCGGACAGCGAGGGGGCCGGCCACGACCGGCGGGAAAACGAGCACAGCCATGCGGCACCAGGAGGTCGAGTGACGTCGAGAATCCAGTCTGCGACGCCCGCGGAGCAGCAGGGTGAGCAGACGGCGGGGCAGACGGGCCAGCTGCCCTACCCCGCGGCGGAGGACGATGGCAGGCGGAACGGCCGGCCGGGGCACGCCTCCCTTGACGAACTGCACGAGACGGCACGGCGAATCGCCGCGAACGTCGAGCGGGTCCTCGTCGGCAAACCCGACGTCATCCGCGTCGCCCTCGTCACGCTGCTCGCCGAAGGCCACCTCCTGGTGGAGGACGTGCCCGGCGTCGGGAAGACGTCGCTGGCGAAAGCGCTCGCCCGCTCCATCGACTGCACGGTCAGCCGGATCCAGTTCACCCCGGACCTGCTGCCCAGCGACGTCACCGGTGTCTCCATCTACAACCGGCAGACCGGCGAGTTCGAGTTCCGCCCCGGCCCGGTGTTCGCGAACATCGTGGTCGGCGACGAGATCAACCGCGCTTCGCCGAAGACGCAGTCCGCGCTGCTGGAGTGCATGGAAGAGCACCAGGTCACCGTCGACACCAGCACCTACGAGCTCGACGAGCCGTTCATGGTGATCGCCACCCAGAACCCGATCGAGATGGAGGGCACCTACGCGCTGCCCGAAGCCCAGCGGGACCGCTTCACCGCGCGGGTGTCCATCGGCTACCCCGACCAGCAGGCCGAGCTGGCCATGGTCGACGAGCACGCCGGGCACGACCCCCTCGCGGAGCTGCAGCCGGTGTCGGACGGCGAAACCGTGCACCGGCTCATCCAGACCGTGCGGAACGTGCACATGGCGCCCGAGGTGCGGCGGTACGCGGTGGACATCGCGGCGGCGACCCGGCAGGTGCCGGAGATCCGGCTCGGGGCCTCCCCGCGCGCCACGCTGCAGCTGGTGCGCTCGGCGCGCGCGCAGGCGGCGTTGTCCGGCCGCGAGTACGTCGTCCCGGACGACCTGCACGCGGTCGCGGTCCCGGTGCTCGCCCACCGGCTCGTGCTGACCACCGAGGCGCACGCGGCCCGGCGCTCTGCGACCGACGTCGTCCGCGCGGTGCTGCACCGGGTCCCGGTGCCGCAGGGGCAGAACCACCGCTGAGCCACGAAACCAGGCGCTAGTAGAGAGAAACGCATGCTGCGTGCCCTGTCCGGCCTGACCACCCGTGGCCGCTGCCTCCTCGCCGCGGGGCTCGCCGCGGCGGCCTGTTCGTTCGTGCTCAACGAGCGGGATCTGCTGCGGGTGGCCGTCTTCGTGGTCGCGCTCCCGGTGCTGGTCACCGTGTTCATCTCCGCCTCGCGGCTGCGGATCGGCGCCGCCCGCTCGCTGCACCCGCAGCGGGTCTCGGTGGGCTCGACCGGCGAGGTCCAGCTGGAGCTGTGGCGCAGCGGCAGGCTCCCGGCGGGTGAGGTGCTGCTCGAGGACGGCGTCCCGTACGCGCTGGGCGCTCGGCCGCGGTTCGTCGTCGAGCGCCTGCCGCACGACCGCCGCGTCGCGCTGCGTTATCCGCTGCAGCCGGTGCTGCGCGGCATCCAGCAGGTCGGGCCGCTGCGCGCGACGATCACCGACCCGTTCGGGCTGTGCGAGTTCGAACGGGAGCTGATCGCGCACTCCCGGCTCGTCGTCGTGCCGCAGGTGTTCCCGTTGTGGGGGCTGCCCAGCGGCGCCGGCATCGGGGCCGGGGACGACGGCACCATCCGGCTGCACGCCGGGCAGGGCGAGCCGGACGTCATCGTGCGGCAGTACCGGATGGGCGACGACCTGCGCAAGGTGCACTGGCGGTCCACCGCGCGCCGGGACGAGATCATGGTGCGCGTCGAGGAACGGCCGTGGCGCGGCGGGACGACCGTCCTGCTCGATCACCGCGCGGCCGCGCATCACGGCGCGGGGCCGGCGGCGAGCCTGGAGTGGGCGGTGTCGTTCGCCGCGTCCGTCGCGCTGCACCTGCGCCGCTCCGGCCACCACGTCCGGCTCGTCAGCGAGCACGGGACCACCATCGCGGACACCCCCGCCGAGGGCGGCGACCACTACGACCACGTCGTGCTGGACGCGCTGGCCGCGCTGCAGCCCGCGCACCAGCGCGACATCACCCTCGGCCACGATCCGGCCGAGGGCCAGGAACTCGTGGCAGTGCTCGGCACGGTGAGCGCCGAATCGGTGCACGAGCTGGCCCGGTACCGCCCGCGCGGGATCCGCAGCCTCGCCGTCCTGCTGGACACACCGGGCTGGTCGGCGGGAGTCAACGGATCGCAGCAGCGCTCCGCCGCCACCGAGGACGCCGCCGAGCTGTTGCGCGCCGCGGGCTGGGGCGTCGTCGTCGCCGGTCCCGCCTCGCCGATGCCGCAGGTGTGGAGCGAGCTGTGCCGGGCGGGCGCGAGCCGCGGCACGCTGATCGGGGGCCCCCGGTGACCGCCGCCGCGCCGCCGCGCCCGCGTCCCACCGCGCCTCCACCAGGACCGAACCGGATGTCCGCCTGGGCGGGCAGCGTCGTCGCGCCGGTCGCGGCCGGGCTCGCGACGTTGTGCGCGGCCACGTCGCTGACCAGTGTCGTCGCGGGCTGGGCGTGGTTCGGCTACCTGCTCGTCGCGGTCGTGCTGATCGCCGCCACCGGGCTCGCACTGCGCTCGCTGCGGGCGCCGACGATCGTGGTCGGGCTCAGCCAGCTGCTCGTACTGCTGCTCCTGATCACCGGTTCGTTCACCTCGCACGGCATCCTCAAGATCATTCCCGGCGCGCGGGCGCTCGACGAGCTGAGCCAGACACTCGCGGCGTCGGCGGAGCAGATCCGGACCGGGCTGGCCCCGGTGGACGGGACGCCGCCGATCCTCTGCCTGGTGACGATCGCGATCGGTCTCGTCGCGGTCCTCGTCGACACCCTCGCCGTCGCCGCCGCGGCTCCCGCGGCGACCGGGCTGGTGCTGCTGTGCGTGTACGCGGTGCCCGCGGCGCTGGCCGACGACATGCTGCCGTGGTGGACCTTCGTGCTCGGCGCGGCGGCGTTCGCCGGGCTGCTCGCGGTCGACGGCAATCACCGGCACCGCCGCTGGCGCACCCGGGAGGCACCGGGCGCGGGCGGCTCCGCGAGCGTGCTGCCGATCCCGATCGCCGTCGTCAGCACCGCGATCGTGCTCGGCCTGCTCGGCGGGACGGTGACCTGGGTCGGCACCGTCGGCAAGATCCCGTTCGGCGGCAACGGCGCGGGTGGCAGGGGCACCAGCCCCGGCGGCTTCGGCGTCGAGCCCTTCACCGAACTGCGCGGACTGCTGGACCAGGGCGAGAACACCGAGCTGTTCAAGGTGCGCGGGCTCAACACGGACCGGCAGCTGCTGCGCGCGTTCACCCTCGACACGTACACCCCCAACAAGGGCTGGGGGCTGCGCAACGGCGGCCAGGCCCAGCAGGGCGTGCAGGCGAACAAGACGCTGCCGACGGCGCCGGGCGACGACGGTTCCGGTCCCACCCGGCAGATACAGATCGAGCCGACCGGCTGGGTCGACAACTGGCTGCCGATCTACGGCGCGCCGCGCGAACTGCGCGGCGTCGCCGACAACTGGCTCTACGACCGGGTCACCGGGGCGGTGTTCACGACGCGGAAGGAAAGCGCGCCGACGTACACCGAGGCCGCGTCGCTCAAGCAGCCCACGCAGGACGAGCTGCGCACGGTCGACGTGAACCCCGCCGACCTGCCGCCCTACTACACCCAGGTCGACCGGGTGGACCCGCGTGTGCGGGCCAAGACCGAGCAGCTCACCGCGGGCAAGTCCACGAACTTCGACAAGGCCACCGCGCTGTGGCAGTTCTTCACCGCGCAGAACGGGTTCGTCTACGACACGAGGACAGCGGACGCGACCGACGCGGACGCGCTCGCCGACTTCGTCCTCGTCGGCAAACGGGGTTTCTGCGAGCAGTTCGCCTCGGCGATGGCCGTGATGGCGCGGGTGGCGGGGCTGCCGTCCCGGGTCGCGATCGGCTTCACCCCCGGCGTCCGCAAGGGCGACTACCAGTCGATCAGCTCGCAGGACGCGCACGCCTGGGTCGAGGTGTACTTCGGGGACCGGGGCTGGGTGAGCTTCGATCCGACGCCGCTGGCCGACGGGCGCGGGGTCGTCCCGCCGTATCTGCAGCAGAACGGGCCGAGCGGGGGCAAGACGACCGACACCCAGGTGGCGCCGAGCGCCCCGACGTCGAGCGCGCCCGCCACCGGCACCTCGCGTGACCCGGCCAAGGACCAGGCCCAGGCACCGGCCGAAGCGCCGAAGCCGGACGACACCGACTGGGAGGGCATCCTCGCCGCCGTGTTCTGGGCGCTGGGTGTCCTCGTCATCCTCGCCGCGGTGTTCTTCCGCAAACGCCTCGGAACACGGTTGCGGGGTGGTCCGGCGACGTCGCCCGCGGACAGCCGGCCCGGGCAGGGATCCGAGCCCACGCGCGACGAAGGAGCCGTGGCGCTCGCGACACGGCCTCGTACACAGGCGGTGGGCGACGAACGCGCCCGGATGGTGCTGGCCTGGGTCCCCCTGGTGGTCGCCGGGCTGTGGACGGCCGGGATCGCCTTCCTCGCGGCCTGGGCTTCGTGGTGGCTCGGCCTGATCGTCCTGGTCCTGCTCGCCGTGCTCGCCGGACCCGCCGCGGTGCGGGACTTCCAGCGGCGACGGCGGTTGAGCGTCGTCGCGAGCCATCGTCCCGGCGCCGCGGACGCGGCCTGGCGGGAGCTGCTGGCCGAATGCGCCGACCGCGGGCTGCCGATCCCGGACAGCGACACCGTGCGCGTGGCCGGGCAGAAACTGGCGCAGAAACACCATCTCGACGAGGAAGGCCGCGAAGGCCTGCGCGCGGTGATCGGCGCGGTCGAGCGTTCGTGGTACAGCGGCCGGGAGGACACCGATCCGGAACTGAGCCGGTCGTTCGGCGAGGTGCGGCACAGCCTGCGCCGGAACGCGCCGACGTCGTGGCGCGGCAAGCTCTTCCCGAAGTCCTTGTTCACCCGCAGGAACTGAGCGAAACCCCCGCCCGAGTTACCCCACCCGTTCGCGGGACCGGTCCGGCCGCGGTGGCCGGGGACCCGACGATCGGCCGACCGCGCGAACACGCCGCCAAGGCGGGCACCTTGGCGGCGTGGCTCGATACGGGAGTTACTGCTCTTCGAAGCGCTGGCGGAAACGTTCTTCCATGCGCTGGGTGAACGAGCTGCGGCGGCCGGCCTGCTTCCCGCTGCCGCCGCGGTCGCCCGGCCCCGCTCGCTGGCCGTCGCCGTCGACACCCTGCTTGATCGATGTCACGGCCATCACGACCCCGAAGAACATCACGAGGAACCCGAGCACGCTGATCAGCGGGATGTCGGCAACCCGGAACAGCGGCACCACCACACCGAGCACCAGTAGTGCGACACCCACCACGAACAACGCGATCCCCTGGATGCGCCTTCGCCGGGCGGGGCGCCGCAACCGGGTGCCGCGCACCGTGGATGCGAACTTGGGGTCCTCGGCATAGAGCTCGCGCTCGATCTGATCGAGCAGCCGCTGCTCATGCTCGGAGAGTGGCATCTTTCCTCCTCCGGCACAGCTGTCGCGGGCGCCGGGCCGCGCAACGTCCTGGACCCAACAGCCAACCCCAGGTGGGGTGGCACTGTCCAGGATACGAGTCCCGCGCGCTGCCGACTACCCGATCTCGCATCCTGTCGGGATCGAATCGGGCGAATTCCCGGGCGACGTGGGTTGACGCTGCGTCACCGCGATGGAACTCACTCTTCACCCGGCGTCAGCAGTGACGCCGGGCGCACCGCGGCGGCACCGAACCGGGACCTCGCGACGTCGGCGGCGACCTCCGCGTCACGCCAGCGGGGCTCCGGGGAGTCGAAGACGAGCTGCTCCCCCGACTCGCCGGTGACAAGCCCTTCGACCCGCACGCCGATCAGCCGGACCGCCCCGGACGGGGCGTGTTCGGTGAGCAGCTCGACCGCGATGCGGTGGATCTCGCGGGCGACGTCGGTCGGGGTGAGCAGGGTGCGGGCGCGGGTGATGGTGCGGAAGTCCGCGAACCGGACCTTGATCGACACAGTGCGGCCGCGCAGCCCGCGCTCCCGCAGTGTCGCGCCGACGCGTTCGGCGAGCCGGAGCAGCCGCAGTGCCAGCTCGGCGCGGTCGTGGCGGTCGACGTCGAAGGTGTGCTCGGCGCCGATCGACTTCTCCGCCGAGTCCGGGACCACCGCGCGATCGTCGTGGCCGTTGGCGAGCGCGTACAGATGCTCACCGGCGGCGGTGCCGAGCGACCGCCGGAGCCGGGCGAGCGGCGCGGCCGCGACGTCGGCGATCGTGGTCAGTCCCATCTGGAGCAGCTGCTCCTCGGTGCGCTTGCCGACGCCCCACAGCGCCGAAACCGGCAGCTGGTGGAGGAAGCCGAGGGTCTCCGCCGCCGGGACGACCACCATCCCGTCGGGTTTCGCCATCCCGGAGGCGAGCTTGGCGACGAACTTGACCTTGGCGACCCCCACCGAGCACGTGATCGCGTGCTCGGCCTCGACCCTGGCCCGGATCAGCGCCCCCAGCTCGGCCGGTGTCGCGCCGAGACGGCGCAGCGCCCCGCTGACGTCGAGGAACGCCTCGTCGAGGCTCAGCGGCTCCACCAGCGGGGTGAGCTCGCGGAAAATCCCCATCACACCGCGGGAAACCTCGCCGTACAGCCCGAAGGTCGGCGTGATGCACACCAGCTGCGGGCACAGCCGCTTCGCCACGGCGAACGGCATCGCGGAGCGCACCCCGAACGTGCGCGCCGGATAGTTCGCGGCCGACACCACCGCGCGCGGGCCGTTCCCGGACACCACCACCGGCTTGTCCACCAGCTCCGGCCGCGTCCGCAGCTCGACCGACACGTAGAACGCGTCCATGTCGACGTGCAGGATCCCGCAGCCGGTGTCGTCCGGCGGGCTCGTGGCACCCGCGGTGACCCGGAACCGGGCCATTCCCCCAGGCAGTTCAGCGTTTCTTCCCATCGAGGCGAACGCTACCCGCCACCCCCGACAATTCCGGTGCCCGGGCAAAGGTGCTGAAGGACGCTTTCAGTGCGTTGGCCGCGCTGAAGGACGCCTTCAGTGCACTGGATGCACTAAAGGCGTCCTTCAGCACAAGTAACGAAACCCGACCGGAGAACCCGCGGTTACGGGTGGCGGGCCAGTGCGTGGAGGCGGCCGGCGACGTCGCGGAACGCCGGGACGGCGGACGCGGCCTGTTCGAACTCGGCCAGTTCCTCTTCGCGAACCCCGCCCGGCACGACGTCGGCGACGATCCGGTCGCCCCGCAACAGGGTCACCTCGAGACCGGCGGCGACGAGCTGCGCCCGCAGGCCCTCGCTGTCGAAGCGCCGCAGCACGGTGTCCCGCCCGTCCGGCACGACCCCGTCGGCGCTCGCCAGCAAGGCCTGCGCCTCGGCGATCCGGCCGGCCAGCGCGCGGTGCAGCACGGCGGCGTGCCGGTTCGCGACCAGGATCGACACGGCCCCGCCGGGCGCCGCGGCGGCGGCCAGCGCGCCGAGCACCGCCGCGGGATCGTCGACGACTTCGAGCAGGCCGTGGGCCAGCACCAGGTCCGCCGAGCCGGCGGGCACGTGGGTGGCCAGCGCGTCCGAATCGTCCGCGATCACCGTGATGCGGTGCGAGACGCCTTCCTCCTCGGCACGCACCCGGAGCGTCGCCAGCGCGTTCGGGTTCGGCTCGACCACGGTGACCAGGCACCCCGCCGAGGCGAACGGAACGGCCCAGCCGCCGCTGCCACCGCCGACGTCGACGACGCTCGGCTGCTCCACGCCCCGCGCGCGGGCGGCCTTCAGCTCCGCCTCGAGCACCCGGCGAACCACCCCCGAACCTCGGGCGGCCACGGTGTCGGTCTTCATAGCGGCACAGCGTAGTGCCCGCCATCCGCTCACCCGCGCCTCACCCGCGTCTCGCGGTTAGGCTGCACACCGTGCCCACCATCGCGGTACTCAGTCTCAAGGGCGGCGTCGGGAAGACGACCGTCGTGCTCGGCCTCGCCTCCGCCGCGCTGGGCCGCGGGATCCGCACGCTGGTCGCCGATCTCGACCCGCAGTGCAACGCCACCGCCGCGCTCGACCCCGGTCAGGTCAAGAACACGATGGCCGACGTCCTCGCCACCCCGCGCCGCCACGTGGTGACCTCCGCGATCACCCGCAGCGCCTGGGGCGAAGGCGTCGACGTGCTGGTCGGCTCCGAACAGGCCGAAGCCTTCAACGACCCCGAGCCCGGCTCACGCCGTCTCGGCAGGTTGGCGACCGCCGTCGCCGAACTGCCCGACCCGTACCCGCTCACGCTGCTGGACTGCCCGCCGTCGCTGGGCAGGCTGACCCGCTCCGCGCTCGTCGCCGCCGACGCCGCCCTGCTGGTCACCGAGCCTTCGCTGTTCGCGGTTTCCGGCGTGCAGCGCGCCGCCGAGGCCGTCGAAGCCGAGCGCGAGCAGCACAATCCGCGCCTGCGGCCGCTCGGCGTGATCGTCAACCGGGTGAAACCGCGGTCCACCGAGCACACCTTCCGGGTGAACGAGCTGCGCGAGACGTTCGACGGCCTCGTGCTCGACCCGGTGCTGCCGGACCGTGCCGCCGTCGCGCAGGCCCAAGGTGCCTGCGCCCCGCTGCACCGGCTGCGCACCGCGGGCGCCCGCGATCTCGCTGCGGCGTTCGACACCTTGCTGGGCAAGGCCACCCCGGTCGGCCCGTAGGCTGTATCGAGTGCACACGGTCGCCGTTCTCAGCCTCAAGGGAGGCGTCGGCAAAACGACGGTCGCTCTCGGTGTAGCTTCCGCTGCGCTCCGTAGGGGAACGAGGACTCTCGTCGCGGACCTCGACCCGCAGGGCAACGCCACCACCTCGCTCGATCCGCCGTTCACCGACGCCACACTGGCCGACGTCCTCGAGACCCCGCAGCGCGCGGTGCTCGAACGCGCCATCGCGCCGAGCGTCTGGAGCGACGAGGTCGACGTCCTCGTCGGCGCCGAGGAGCTGGAGCAGCTCAACGAACCCGACGCCGACCCCCGCAGGCTCGAGAACCTCTCCCGCGCGCTCGACGAGCTGCACCGCGCGCCGATCAGGGAGACCCCGTACGACCTGGTGATCATCGACTGCCCGCCGTCGCTGGGCAGGCTCACCAAGTCCGCGCTCGTCGCCGCCGACAGCGCGCTGATCGTCACCGAACCGACCATGTACGCCGTCGCCGGGGCCCAGCGCGCGCTCGAAGCGATCGAGAAGATCCGCAAGGAGAACAACCCCGACCTGCGCCCGATCGGCGTACTGGTCAACCGGCTGCGCGTCCGCTCGTACGAGCACCAGTTCCGGATCGCCGAGCTGCGCGAGAACTTCGGCCCGCTGGTGATGCCGACCGCGATCACCGACCGGCTCGCCGTGCAGCAGGCGCAGGGCGCGTGCAGTCCCATCCACGAGTGGCACTCCCCCGGCGCGCAGGAGATCGCGCTGACCTTCAACATGGTGCTGGCGAAGATCCTGCGGTCGAGCCGGGCGGGCCGCCACCGCGTCAAGGGCGAGGACGACGTCGAGGAGACCGGCGCGGGCGAAGCGGCGGAAGTCACCGGCAACGCGGGGTGAACCGTGCCCGAAGGTGACACCGTCTTCCTCGCCGGAAAGCTGCTCGACAAGGCGCTCGCCGGGAAGACGTTGGTACGCGGGGAATTCCGTCATCCCGCACTGGCCACTGTGGACCTTTCGGGCCGGGACGTGCTGGGCACCGGGACCGTCGGGAAACATCTGTTCACCCGGTTCTCCGGGGACCTGACGCTGCACAGCCACCTGCGCATGGACGGCACGTGGGACATCTACCCCGCCGGGGCGAAATGGCGTCATCCCGGCCACCACGCCCGCGTGATCCTGGCGGCGAAGGACGTCCAGGCGATCGGGTTCCGGGTACACGACCTCGAACTCGTGCCCACCGCCGAGGAACGCTCCCTGGTGGCTCATCTCGGCCCGGATCTGCTCGATCTACAATGGACGGACGAGCACGCGCGGCGCGCGGCGGAGGCACTCGCCGCCGACCCGGGCAGGGAACTCGGGCTCGCGCTGCTCGACCAGCGGGTCATGGCGGGCGTCGGAAATCTGTACAAGGTCGAGATCTGCTTCCTGCTCAAGGTGACGCCGTGGACCCCGGTGTCCGAAGTGGACACCACGAAGGTCGTGGCGCTCGCACGGAAACTGTTGCTGGCCAACGCCTGGCGGCATGAGCAGAGCACCACCGGCGAGCTCGCCCGAGGCCGCCGGAACTGGGTCTACGAACGCACCCGCCAGGGCTGTTTCCGCTGCGGCGGCCGGGTCCTGGTCGACACCCAGGGCGAGGACGTGTACCGCAGGCCCACCTGGTATTGCCCGAAATGCCAGCCAGGACCGGCCCCGAGCCGGTAGGATTCACGGCGTGACGACGTTCAAGCTCCCGCTCTACGGAGCCGACACCGAACGCGGCGACCTCGCTCCCTGAGCCCGCCCTTTCTTCCGCACGTCACCTCACTTCCATTCTCAGGGAGCTTTGTCATGCCCGAAATCCTGACCGGGCAGGCGCTGCGCGCGTACGTGCAGGCCCTGCCCAAGGCCGAACTCCACGTCCACCTGGTCGGCTCGGCGAGCCTGCCGACCGTGCTCGAACTGGCCCGGCGGCGGCCCGCCGCGGGCGTCCCGACGGACGCGGCCGAACTGGCCGAGTTCTTCACCTTCCGCGACTTCGCGCATTTCCTGAAGGTGTACCTGGCGGTCACCTCGCTGGTGCGCGACCGGCACGACATCCACACCCTGGTCACCGGACTCGCCGCCGACCTCGCGGCGCACAACGCGCGCTACGCCGAGGTCACCGTGACGCCGTACAACCATCTGCTCGACGGGATGTCCGCCGACGACCTGTTGACCGGGCTGGAGACCGGCCGGGCCGCCGCGGCGGCGGACCACGGCGTCGAACTGGCCTGGTGCTTCGACATTCCCGGAGAGAAGGGTGTCAAGGCCGGGCGGGAAACCCTCACGTTCGCGTTGCGCGAACGGCCCGACGGGCTCGTGTCGTTCGGCCTCGGCGGGCCGGAGATCGGCGTCGGGCGCGCGCAGTTCGAACCGTTCTTCACCGCGGCGCGGGAGTCCGGGCTGCACAGCGTCCCGCACGCCGGGGAGACCACCGGGCCCGCGACGATCTGGTCGGCGATCCACGACCTCGGCGCCGAGCGGATCGGCCACGGGACCAGCTGCGCCGGCGATCCGGCGCTACTGGAATACCTTGCGGCACACCGGATTCCGCTCGAGGTGTGCCCGACGTCCAACGTCCGCACCGGGCAGGTCGGTTCGATCGAGGCCCATCCCGTGCGCCGCATGCTCGATCACGGCGTCGTGGTCACGATCAACACCGACGACCCGCCGATGTTCGGGGCCACGCTCACCGGCGAATACCTCGCCGTGGCCCGGACTTTGCGGCTGAGCACGCCCGAAATCGCCCGGCTCGCCCGGAGCGCGGTCGAGGTGTCGTCCCTGGCCCCGGACCGGAAGACCGCGCTGGTGAAGGAGATCAACGAAATCACGTTGCCGGAACCCGAGGACTTCGCATAGCGTGGCGGTACACGAGAAAGGAGGTGGTCCTAAGTTGTATTCCCAAAGGACTCGTGAGGTGGCTGTCCGCTAGCGGATGGCACACGATAGGACCTTGAGCAGCGGTACAACGCGAGCCACCTTCGGCTCATCGCCTGCTTCGTGTGCTGCCTGCTATCGGTCACGTTCCGCGTGACCTCTGCGAATACCAGGCAGTCACCGGGCCCCCGGCGTACCCGAGCTCCAGTCCGGCTCGGGCCCGAACGTTTGACGGCGTTCGGGAGGCACGCCGGGGGTTACCCATATCTGGAGTCATCATCGTGTGGCCGCCCATCCGGCCGCGACGACCGTCCGGCGATCGGAGTTCGGCCTTGGGCGAAGAGGGGTTTACGCGATTACCCCGAACGGACCTCGCGTGACTAGCCTGAACGGCATGCTGAGGCCTGACTATCCGATCACCACGGACCGTCTGCTGCTGCGCCCGTTCAGGCCCGAAGATCTCGACGCGCTGAACAGTTTCCAGTCACGGGCCGACGTCGCCCGCTACCTCTACTGGGGTCCGCGCAGCCGCGCCGAATCGGCCGCCGCGCTGGCCAAACGCGTGCACAGCTCGACGCTGTCCGCCGAGGGCCAGCTTCTCGCCGTCGCGGTCGAACTCGCGTCGACGGGGCAGCTCATCGGCGACCTCAACCTGAAGTACCTCAGCGCCGAACACCAGCAGGGCGAAATCGGTTTCGTGTTCCACCCCGATCACCACGGCAAGGGGCTGGCCGCCGAGGCGGCGACCGAGCTGCTGCGGCTCGGGTTCGAGGATCTCGGCCTGCACCGGATCATCGGCCGCTGCGACGGCCGCAACACCCGGTCGGCGGCGTTGATGGAGCGGCTCGGCATGCGCAAGGAAGCCCACCTGCGGGAGAACGAGGTGGTCAAGGGCGAGTGGACCGACGAGTTCGTCTTCGCGATGCTCGACCACGAGTGGAAGGCCCGCCGCTGAGGGCTGGTTCACGCCGGGTACCACCTGTGCCGAGCGCCGGCGCGGCGATGAGGCAGCATGGACGCCGTGCTCTTCGAGAAGATCGTCCGTCCGGCGCTGTACCGGATGGCCTACCACGACCCCGAGCTGGTGCATGAACGGACGGTCGCCGCGCTCGCCAGGCTGAGCCGCGTCTCGCCCGCGCTGAAGGCACTCGAAAAGGTCTACCGCACCGACGACCCGGTGACGGTGCTCGGCCTGCGCTTCCCCAACCGGGTCGGCCTCGCGGCCGGGATGGACAAGAACGGCCGCGCGCTGGCGGCGTGGCCCGCGCTGGGGTTCGGATTCGTCGAGGTCGGCACGGTGACCCGGCACGCGCAGCCGGGCAATCCGAAGCCGCGGCTGTTCAGCCTTCCGGTGACCGACGCGGTGATCAACCGGATGGGCTTCAACAACGAAGGCGCGCAGGCGCTGGCCACGCGGCTCGCCGCGAGCGGCAAGCCCGGTGTCCCGCTGGGGATCAGCATCGGCAAGTCGAAGGTGACCCCGCTCGACGAGGCTGTCGAGGACTACCGCTTCTCGCTGCGCGCGCTGCACCCGTACGCGGACTACTTCGCGATCAACGTCAGCTCCCCGAACACCCCCGGCCTGCGCGCGCTGCAGGACCGCGCCGCGCTCGCGGAGCTGCTCACCGAACTGCGGCTCACCTCCGGTGCGCTCGCCGAAGAAGCGGGACGGCCGCCGACGCCCTTGCTGGTCAAGGTCGCACCGGACCTGACCGACGAGGCGCTGGCCGAGCTTCTCGAGGTCTGCCTCGAGCACGGCGTCGCGGGCGTCATCGCCACCAACACCACGCTCGGCCGCGACGGGATCGTCCCGGCCGAGGCCGGGCTCAGTGCGGAGACGGGCGGGCTGTCCGGCAGCCCGCTGACCGCCCGCGCGCTGGAGGTCGTCCGGTTCGTGCAGGACCGGACCGAGGGCAAGCTGCCGATCATCGGCGTCGGGGGCATCCTCGGCGCCGGTGACGCCGCCCGCATGCTCGACGCCGGAGCGAGCCTCGTCCAGCTCTACACCGGGTTCGCCTTGCACGGCCCGGGTCTGGTGCGACGGGTCACCCGGGGTCTCGCGGACCGGCGGTACTGACGAACCGCAGATAGCCGCGCCACGACTCGTAGCGCGCCAGGTCTTCGGCGCCGTCGGCCGCCACGGCCTCGCACAGCACAGCCTGCGGACAGGTGCCGTCTTCCAGCTCGATCCGGCCGAGTACGAACGGGTCGGGCAGTTCGGCGGCGAAGCGGCTCAGCGCCGCCGGCGAGAGTCGCCACCGTTCGCCGTCGAGCCCGCTGGCCCCCGCGGGCAGGACGCCCGGTTGCGGGGGTTCGGTCGGCAGCAACACCATGCGATACCGCTCGACCGTCCTAACCGGACTCGCGAACCGCGCGCCCAGTGCGATGAGCCGGTCGTTGAGCGGCTGCCCGCGCAGATGGGCCCCGAACACCACCAGGTCGGCACCGGGCGCCGAGCAGAGCGACGGCGGCTCACCGGTGAGGACGGCCGCGAGGTCCAGACCGAGCTGATCGTCGAAGGCCCTGGTCACCACGGTGACCCCGGACGGGCCCTGCTCGCCGGGCCGCGACGGCACCCTGACCGCGGCGACACCGGGATGTTCGGGGAGAGTCGGCAACAGCAGCGCGTCGTAGCCCGCAAGCACCCGTTGTTCCCCGGCTTCCCTGAATGCCGCGAGGCTGCACGGCTCGACCACCGCACCGGACGACCGCAGGGCGGCGGCAGCCGTGCCGAGCGCGAGCCGCGCGGGTGCCGCCAGTGACCGGAGCCAGTCGTCGTCCGGCATCGCGAGCCGCGGGTGCTCCCCCACCCCGAACCGGACGTCGGCGGGCCAGGCACGACTGTCCGGACCGGTCATCAGCCCGACCGCGCGCTGCGCCTCGACGAGCCCGCGAGCGAAGACCACAACGCTGTCACAGGAGAGCGTGGACGGGGAAATGCCGGTCGCCGGCACCAAGCCGGGCGTGGGTTTGAGCCCGACGACACCGTTCAGCGCGGCGGGAACACGGCCGGCCCCGATGAGATCGGTACCCAGCGACAGATCGACGATCCCGAGCGAGACCGCCACCGCCACCCCGCTGGCGACGTCGAGCGGGTCGGCCGCGAGCTGCTCCGGATCGGTCTTGCCGAGCACGACGGCGCCCGCGGCGGCGAGCCGCGAGACCGCGGTGGCACTCATCTCGGGCAGGTACGAAGAGGACGGACAAGCCGCCACGGTGGACAGACCGGCGACGTCGATACCCTCCTTCACCGCGAGCAGCGAGCCCGCGAGCGGAAGCTCCTCACCTGCGCGAATGCGCTCGTCGACGGCCTTCGCGTCGACGAGGACGTCTTCCTGGGCGCGGAGGGTGGTCCAGATTTCCGGGCGGTCCAGTTCGGCGATGCGCTCGAACGCCGCCAGGACTCGCTGGTGCGCGCTGGGCGGCGGGGACGGTACGGGGTCGGGATCCGGCGGAATCGTGTTCACGGGGCGTCCTTTCCTCGGCGTGATCGAGAAAGCGTCCACTGTGTACGGTCGGCGCCGGTGAACCTCTAGTGCATCGCGCACTTCCGTTCTGGTGCCACCAGTCCAGGCATGACGGAAACGTTACGCATCACGCGTTTCCGTAGCCAGACGATTCTGATTACGCGAGTGTTTCGGTACCGCACGATGAACAGGCGGTGACGCCGGGGTGAAACGCGACCCTGCTCGCGGGGCGCCCCGGTTCCGGGGAACGGAAAAGTGTTTCAGGAAGACAGTTCGCGCAGTGCCAGCGCGAGCCCGGCGAGCCGATCCGTGGCGTCGGTGAGCGCGTCCTTCGAAGCGCCGAGCCCGCCGTCACCACTCGCGGCGACCGCGCGACCGGCGGCGGCGAGCAGCGCGCCGTAGCCGTCGAGACCGTCGTCGAGCTGTTCGCGCATCTTCCGCACGGCGGCTTCGAGCGCGGACTTCTCCCGTGCCGGGGCGGCGTCGCGGCCGCGTTCGAGCGCCTGGATCCGATCGGCGAGGCCACGCAATGCCTTGGCCGCCTCGTCGGCGGTGTTGCGGGCGTCGGCGACGGAGATGTCCGGCACGGCGGCGACCCCGGCCGCCGACGGCGTCGAGAGCTGACGCAGCAGCTCGGCCAGCGACGCCTCGCTTTCGGCCAGCCGCTCCATCGGCTGCCGCGCCATCGACCCGGCGGGCGGCAGCGGCGGCGGACCGGCGGGCGCCGCCGGAAGCTCGACGCGGTTGAGGGACCGCAGCCGCATTCCCGACCGGGCGCCGAAGGTGCCGAACACGACGACCCCGGCCAGTGCCGCGATCGCCTGCGGGAGCTGTGCGGTTCCGGCGGCGTTGAGCACGCCGGTCCCGGCCGCGACCATGTAGATCCCGCACAGGATGGTGAGCAGGATCCACAGCGTCATCGCGCGCGAGGCGCGCCGCTTCCGGCGTTCCAGCTTGGCCGCCGGCTGGTTCCAGCGGTCCCATTTGGCCTTGGCGTCGGCCACCACCGGGACCTGCTCGGCCATCGAGGACAACGACATCCCGGCCAGCCGCTGTACCGGAGGCATAGCGGGGCGCCGGGGGATCGGCGGGCGGGCAGGCATCGGGGGCCGCTGCGCGGGCTTCCCGCCGGACTGCTCGTCCGGCGGGAAGTACCGTTGCAGCTTCTCCTGGGCGCGCTGGGCGTAGTCGGGCAACCGCTCGATGTGCTTCTCGAGCTTGGCGCTGAGGTCGTTGTACTCCCCGCGCCAGTCCCTTCTCCTGCGGTCTCCCATGCCCAGCCCCCTGTGTGATGGTCTGCCCGGCGCGTCAGGCCGGGTTCTTGCCCTGCTCGGCCTGGACGCGGGCCTGGATCTCACGCTGGATGTCCGCCGAGCTGCCCGCGGCGGGCTTGGGCGCGGCGGCGGACTTGCCGCCGTCGGTCACCTGGGCCACCGAATCGCCGCGCATGGAGGCGCGGATCTGCTCGAGCCGCGAGTGCCCGGCCAGCTGCGTCGTCGAGGCCTGGACCTCCATCATGCGGCCCTGCACCGAGTTCTGGGCGAGTTCGGCCTGGCCCAGCGCCGTGGTGTAGCGCTTCTCGATCTTGTCGCGGACCTCTTCCAGCGACGGCGTGTTGCCCGGCGCGGCGAGTTCGCTCATCTGGTTCAGCGAGGCGGAGACCTGCTCCTGCATCTTCGCCTGCTCCAGCTGGGACAGCAGCTTGGTGCGCTCGGCCAGCTTCTGCTGCAGCATCGTGGCGTTGCGCTCGACGGCCTGCTTGGCCTGGGCGGCGGCCTGCAGCGACTGGTCGTGCAGCGTCTTCAGGTCCTCGATGCTCTGCTCGGCGGTGACCAGCTGCGCGGCGAAGCTCTCGGCGGCGTTCTCGAACTCGACCGCCTTCTGCTCGTCGCCCTTCGCGCGGGCCTCGTCGGCGAGCACCAGCGCCTGGCGCGTCGAGGACTGCAGCTTCTCGACGTCGCCGAGCTGCCGGTTGAGCTTCATCTCCAGCTGCCGCTGGTTGCCGATCACGGAAGCGGCCTGCTGGGTCAGCGCCTGGTGGTTGCGCTGAGCCTCCTCGATGGCCTGCTGGATCTGTACCTTCGGGTCGGCGTGCTCGTCGATCTTCGACGAGAACGCCGCCATCATGTACTTCCAGAACTTCACGAACGGGTTGGCCATCTCCTCCGCCTGCCTTCTTGCGTCCCACTGGCTTGAGTTACCGGTCGGTGGGGCGTCACTCCCCTGCTCATGCAACGTCCCGACCCCGGTGTTGGGTTCCATCGTGTCAGGTCATCCCCCGGCGTTCTAGCCGACCCGGCGTAAATCAGGGCTAACCCTGACTCTGCGTGGTCGCCGGACCCGCTCCGGCGGCACCTCGGCATACTGCGCAGCGGGACGCTCCGAACGCGTTGCGTGAGGTCAGCAAGGCTATCCCGGCATCCAGGGCGTCGCGGACGCCTGACGTGCGAGGACCTTCCTGACGCGGCGGCCTGGCCGCGCTGTGCCGAGGGACGCCTTCAGTGCGTCCGGTGCACTGAGGGGTCCTTCGTCACATCCCACGCACCGAAGGCGTCCCTCGGTGCGGGGCGCAGGAGTGCGGGCGTCCCGAACGACGCTTTCGGGACATCCCCACCCGGCGGGACATCCCCACACGAGGTGACCACGGCGGGGGTCCGGGGGCGTGCCCCCAGGCGGGGCCTGGGGGTTGCACCCCCAGAAAACACGACGAGCGAGGCACGTTCGCGCTTTCCGCGAACACACCTCGCCCACTCGCGAGTCCTGCGATTACGCGGCGATGATCGACGCGAGCTTCGGCGCGCCGATCGTCGTGCGCAGCGTCGGGCTCATCCGCTGGGTCGGCGACATCTGCAGGTCGGCCAGGTCGTTGCCGATCAGCTCGGACATCAACCTGCCTCCCTCGAAGCCACCGGCCACCGAGGCCTCCGCGGCGGCGCCGCGCTCCGGCACGGTCTCCCGCGGCACGGTCTCTCGCGGCACAGCCTCGGCACGCTCGTCGACCTGCGCGACCTCGACCGTGTCGAGGGCCGACACATCGGCCGCGACGTTGTAGAGCAGCTCACCGAGCGGAAGGTCCAAAGCCTCGCAGATGGACGCCAGCAGCTCGCTGGACGCCTCCTTCTGCCCGCGCTCCACCTCGGAGAGGTACCCGAGGCTGACCTTGGCGGCGCGGGAGATGTCGCGCAGCGTACGACGCTGATTGGTGCGGGCATGACGGAGCCGATCACCGATCGCCTCACGCAACAGCACGGTCATCACGCGCCTCCCTTCCGAACTGGTACCCCCTACGTTACCCAGAGCGGCGCCCTGGATGCAGGAGTTGACACGTCCGTACGCCAAGGGCGAACGCGCGATTCAGCGCAGATGTTCCCCGAGCAGCGCGAACACCGCACGCACGGCTTCGGTCCTGATCCGTTCGCGGCCGCCGTCGAGGCCGAGGGTACGCACAGTCCGTGTTCCCCGCCCGGCGAGCGCGACATACACGGTGCCCGGCGCGACGCCGTCCTGCGAGGCCGGTCCGGCGACCCCGGTGAGGCCGAGTCCCCAGGTCGCGCCGCAGCGATCGCGGGCGCCCTCGGCCAGCTGGGCAGCCACTTCGGGGTGGACGGCGCCGTGCTCGGCCAGCAGTGCCCTGTCGACCCCGGCCAGTTCGGCCTTGAGGTCGGTGGCGTACACGATCAGCCCGCCGCGGACCACCGCGCTGGAACCGGGAACACCGGTCAGCGTCGCGCACACGAGACCGGCGGTGAGGGATTCCGCTGTGGCGACCGTCTCACCGCGTTCGATGAGCGAGGTCACGAGTTCCGCGGCTTCCACCGGTCAGGCTCCGGTGGCCCGGCGGCCGGCGGCACGCAGCCGGACGGCGCGGACGAGGTAGTCGAGCCCGGTCACCACCGTCAGCGCCACCGCGAGCCCCATCAGCACCCAGCGCACCGGCGCGGCGCCCGCGGACAGCGGCAGGAGGTACGCGACGATCGCGACGATCTGGGTCATCGTCTTCGCCTTGCCGCCGCGGCTGGCCGGGATGACGCCGTGCCGGATCACCCAGAACCGCAGCAGGGTCACGCCGATCTCGCGGACGGCGATCACGATCGTCACCCACCACGACAGCTCGCCGAGCAGGCTCAGCCCGATCAGCGCGGCCCCGATCAGCGCCTTGTCCGCGATCGGGTCGGCGATCTTGCCGAAGTCGGTGATCAGCCCGTAGCGGCGGGCGACCCAGCCGTCCACCTGGTCGGTGGCCGAGGCGACGACGAACAGCCCGGTCGCGATCGCGCGCCAGAGGATGTCGGTGCCGTCACCGGTGAACAGCGCGACGACGAACAGCGGCACCAGCACCAGCCGCGACAACGTCAGCAGGTTCGCGATGTTGAGCGTCGGGACCGGGGTCGGCTCCGGGACGTGGGCGGGGGCGTCGTGGCCGTGCGGCGTACTGCCCTCGCCCGCGTCGCTCGGCAGCGCACTCACCGGTCGGCGTCCGGTACCGGCCGGACGATGAGGTCGACACCCGCGGAGTCGACCACCTCGCAGCGGATCAGGTCACCGACCTCGAGCGCGGAAGGCGCGTCCAGCACGACGCATTCGCCGTCGACCTCGGGCGCCTGGTGCGCGGCACGGCCGGTCGGGTCGTCGCCGTCCTCGCCGGTCTGCTCGACGAGCACCTCGACGAAGTCGCCGATGCGATCCTCGGCCCGCTGCGCGGTCAGCTCCTCGACCAGCGCGGAGATCCGCGAGACCCGCTCGGCGATCTCGGCGGGGTCGAGCTTGCCGTCGAACGTCTCGGCCTCGGTGCCGTCCTCGTCGGAGTAGCCGAAGACACCGACCGCGTCGAGCCGGGCACCGGTGAGGAAGCGCTCCAGCTCGGCGAGGTCCTCCTCGGTCTCGCCGGGGAACCCGACGATGACGTTGGTGCGGATGCCCGCGGCCGGCGCGTACTCGCGGATCTGCTCGGTGAGCGCGAGGAACGAGTCGGTCGAGCCGAAGCGGCGCATCCGGCGCAGCACCTGCTCGCTGGAGTGCTGGAAGGACAGGTCGAAGTAGTCCGCGACGCCCGGCGTGGTGGCGATGGCCTTGACCAGCTGCGGGCGGGTCTCGGCGGGCTGGAGGTAGGAGACGCGGACGCGGTCGATGCCCTCGATCTCGGCCAGGCGCGGCAGCAGCAGTTCCAGCGCGCGGGCGCCGTCCCTGCCGAAGTCCTTGCCGTAGGAGGTCGAGTTCTCGCTGACCAGGAACAGCTCCTTGACGCCCTGCTCGGCGAGCCACCGCGCCTCGGCGATGATCTCCTCCGGTTGCCGGGACACGAAGGAGCCGCGGAAGGAGGGGATCGCGCAGAACGAGCAGCGCCGGTCGCAGCCGGAGGCGATCTTCAGCGCCGCCACCGGCGAGGTGTCCAGCCGGGTGCGCAGCACGCGCGGGCCCCAGCCGTGCTGGGCGTGGCCCGGCACCTCGACCGTCTCGGCCGCGGCGGGCCGCTGCACCGGGCTGATCGGCAGCAGCTTGCGCCGGTCCGACGGCGTGTGCGCGGCGATCTTGCGCCCGGCCACGACGTCGCCGAGCCGCTCGGAGAGATCGGCGTAGTGGTCGAAGCCCAGTACGGCGTCAGCCTCGGGCAGGCTCTCGGCGAGTTCGTGGCCGTAGCGCTCGGCCATGCAGCCGACGGCGACGACCTTCTTGCCGGTGTCGGACGCGGCGAGCAGTGTGTCGACCGAGTCCTTTTTGGCCGATTCGACGAACCCGCAGGTGTTGACCACCACGACGTCGGAGTCCTCGGGATCCGCGGTCAGCTCCCAGCCACCGGCGGCGAGACGGCCGGCGAGCTCCTCGGAGTCGACCTCGTTGCGGGCGCAGCCCAGGGTCAGCAAGGAGACGCGTCGGCCGCTGTCGGGCTCTGTGGTGGGAGAAGGCACGACGTTCAGGGTAGCTGGCGTGGCAGATCGCCCATCGTCAGCAGGGTCAGGTCGTCGTCGGCCAGCTGTTCGAGATCCACTTCGGGCCCGGCGAGCCGCATCGCCTGCGCGCTGATCGCCTGTTCGAGCAGCCCGCGCGCGGACCGGCCGTTGGCGAACCCGGCGCCCCGGTCGATCCCGGCCATCACCTGCGGCAACGCCGCGACGAGGTCGGGGGCGAGCCGGTAGCCCTGCTTGGCCGCCATCGCGGTGAAGATCCCCGCGAGCTCGTCGTCGGTGTAGTCGGCGAACTCGACGGTGCCCCCGAACCGCGAGCGCAGCCCGGCGTTGCTGTCGAGGAAGCGGTCCATGTCGGCCGGGTAGCCCGCCGCGATGACGATCAGGTCGTCGCGATGGTTCTCCATCTGCACCAGCAGCTCGGCGACGGCTTCCTTGCCGAAGTCGTTCCCGTAGTCCTGGACGAGGTTGTAGGCCTCGTCGATGAACAGCAGGCCGCCGACCGCGCGCTCGCACACCTCGCGGGTCTTCGGCGCGGTCCGTCCGATGTACTCGCCGATCATGTCCGGGCTGGTCACCTCGACCAGATGCCCGGACGGCAGCACGCCCAGCTCCCGGTAGATCTGCCCCATCAGCCGGGCCACTGTGGTCTTCGCGGTGCCGGGATTGCCGGTGAACACGAGGTGCCTGCTGCGTGGCGACACCGGCAGGCCCGCGGTGCGGCGCCGCGCGTCCAGCCGGGTTTCGGCGACCAGCGAACGCACCCGCTGCTTGACGCCGTCGAGGCCGATCATGCCGTCGAGCTCGGCCATCAGCTCCTGGAGGCCGCGCCGGGGCCCGGCGTCGTCGGTGACCGCGGCACCTGCCTCGCCCGAGCCCGGCAGGTCCGCGGCGACGAGCTGGTCCAGCTCCGCGCCGTCGGCGCCGCTGACCCGGCTCGACTGCTTGGCGATGGCGGCCTCCAGCAGCCCGCGGGCGGACCGGCCGTTCGCGAAGCCTCTCCCCCGCGGAATGCGGCGGACCGCTTCCGGCAACGCTGTGGTCATGTCCTCGGCGAGGCGGTAGCCCTGCTTGGCCGCCATGAGGCGGAAGATTCCTTCGAGTTCCTCGTTCGCATAGTCCGGGAATTCGACCCGCCCGGCGAACCGCGACCGCAGGCCCGGGTTGGTCTCCAGAAAGTTGTCCATCTCCTTCGGATACCCGGCCGTGATCACCACCAGGTCGTCACGGTGGTTTTCCATCTGCACCAGCAACTCCGCGACGGCCTCACCGCCGAAGTCGGAGTCAGTCCCCTTCGCGCCCGCGAGGTTGTACGCCTCGTCGATGAACAGGACACCACCGACCGCGCGCTCACACACCTCACGCGTCTTCGGAGACGTTTCGCCCACATACCGCCCGATCATGTCCGGGCTGGTGACCTCGACCAGGTGCCCGGACGGCAGCACGCCGAGTTCCCGGTAGATCTGGCCGATCAACCGCGCCACCGTCGTCTTCGCCGTGCCGGGGTTCCCGGTGAACACCAGGTGCCGGGTCCGGGTCGTGACGGCCATCCCGGCCTCGCGACGGCGTTTATCCACCGCCATCTCGTCGACCAGCGAACGGACCCGGTGCTTCACCGGCGCCAGCCCGATCATTCCGTCCAATTCGGACAGCAGCTCGTCCAGACTCCGCCGCGGACCACCATCGTCCGCGACCCCGACGCCGGATTCGCCCGCCTCCGGCAGATCCGCGGCCACCAGGACGTCCAGTTCGGCGTCCGGCTGCGTCGCGAGACGGCCGGACTGCCGGGCGATCGCCGCCTCCAGCAGCACCCGCGCGGAGCGGCCGTTGGCGAAACCCTTCCCCCGAGGGATGCGCCGGACCGCCTCGGGCAACGCGTTCGCCATGTCCTCGGCGAGCCGGTACTTCTGGTTCCCCGCCATCAGACGGAAGATGGCGGCCAGTTCCTCGGTGGAGTAGTCCGGGAACTCCACCCGGCCCGCGAACCGCGACCGCAGGCCAGGGTTCGTCTCCAGGAAAGTATCCATCTCCTTCGGGTAACCGGCCGTGATCACCACCAGGTCGTCACGGTGATTTTCCATCTGTACCAACAACTCCGCGACGACGTCGTTGCCCGCGGCCTTTTCGGCGAGGTTGTACGCCTCGTCGATGAACAGCAGGCCGCCGACCGCACGCTCACACACGTCACGCGTCGTCTGCGCGGCGTCGTCGTAGTACTGGCCCAGCAGGTCCGGGCTGGTGACCTCCACCAGATGCCCGGACGGCAGCACGCCGAGTTCCCGGTAGATCTGCCCGATCAACCGCGCCACCGTCGTCTTCGCCGTCCCCGGGTTACCCGTGAACACCAAGTGGCGGCTGCGGGCCGATACCGGCAAACCCGCCTCGCGACGGCGTTTGTCGATCGCCATCTCGTCCACCAGCGAACGAACCCGGTGCTTCACCGGCGCCAGCCCGATCATTCCGTCCAATTCGGACAACAGCTCGTCCAGATTCCGCCGCGGGCCACCGTCGTCCGCCATACCGACACCGGACTCCCCCGCACCCGGAAGATCCGCGGCGACCAAGACGTCCAGCTCCGCGTCGGGTTGCCCCACCAAGCGGCTCGACTGCCGCGCGGTCGCCGCCTCCAGCAGGCCCCGCGCCGAGCGGCCGTTCGCGAAGCCCCGGCCCCGCGGAATCCGGCGGACCGCCTCGGAGAGCGCGCCTTCGAGGTCCTCACCCAGTCGATAGCCCTGTTTCTCCGCCATGACACGGAAAATGCCCTCGAGTTCCTCGTTGGAGTAGTCCGGGAACTCCACGCGGTTCGCGAACCGGGACCGCAGGCCGGGGTTCGTCTCGAGGAAGTTGTCCATCTCCTTCGGATACCCCGCGGCGATCACCACCAGGTCGTCGCGGTGGTTTTCCATCTGCACCAGCAACTCCGCGACGGCCTCACCGCCGAAATCCGAGTTCGTCCCCTTCGCACCCGCGAGGTTGTACGCCTCGTCGATGAACAACACACCACCGACCGCACGCTCACACGCCTCACGCGTCTTCGGGGAGGTGGTGCCGACATACTGCCCGATCAAGTCCGGGCTGGTGACCTCGACCAGGTGTCCCGAGGAGAGGACACCGAGTTCCCGGTAGATCTGCCCGATCAACCGGGCCACCGTGGTCTTCGCCGTCCCCGGGTTTCCGGTGAACACGAGATGCCTGGTGCGGGCACCGACCCGCATCCCGGCCTCACGGCGGCGTTTGTCGATGGCCATCTCGTCGACCAGCGAACGGATCCGCTGCTTCACCGACGCGAGCCCGATCATTCCGTCCAATTCGGACAGCAGGTCGTCGAGGCTTCGCCGCGGGCCACCACCGTCGGTCATCGCGACGCCGGACTCGCCCGCCCCCGGCAGGTCGGCCGCGACCAGGACTTCCAGTTCGGCGGCATCGGTGTCCGGCGCGGCGGCCAGGCGCGAGGACTGCTTGGCGATCGCCGCCTCCAGCAGCACCCGTGCCGACCGGCCGTTCGCGAAACCCCGGCCGCGCGGGATCGTCCGGACGGCGTCCGGCAGCGCCGCCGCCGCGTCGTCGGCCAGCCGGTAGCCCTGGCTCTCGGCGATCACCCGGAAGATGCCGGCGAGTTCCTCGTTCGAGTAATCCGGGAACTCCACCCGGCCCGCGAACCGCGAGCGCAGGCCCGGGTTGCTCTCCAGGAAATCGTCCATCTCCTTCGGGTAACCCGCCGCGAACACGACGAAGCCGTCCCGGTTGTTCTCCATCTGCAGCAACAACTCGGTGACCGCCTCGCGGCCGAACTCGTCGTCCTTGTCGCTGACGAGGTTGTACGCCTCGTCGAGGAACAGCACGCCGCCCATCGCCCGCTCGCACACCTCGCGGGTCTTCGGCGCGGTGTGGCCGAGGAACTCGCCGACGAGGTCGGTGCGAGCCACCTCGACGACGTGTCCCTTCGACAGCACGCCGAGCGCCTGGTAGATCTGGCCGACGAGCCGCGCCACCGTCGTCTTCGCGGTGCCCGGATTTCCGGTGAAGAGCAGATGACGGCTGCGGGTGGCCACGCGCAGCCCAGCCTCGCGGCGCCGGGCGTCGATCGCCATCTCGTCGACCAGGGACCGGACCCGCTGTTTCACCGAAGCGAGCCCGATCATCCCGTCCAGTTCGGCGAGCAGTTCCTCGATCGTCTTGCCGCCCTTGGCCCGCACCGCCTGCGCGAGCTGGTCGACGTCGGCCGGCTCGATGTGCACGGGGCCACCCGGCATCGCGCCCCGGCCGATGGCGTGCTGGCTGGCCGCCGCGAGCAACGCCTCGACGTCCCTCGCGTTCTCCGTCGTGCGGCCCGCCTGCGCGAGCCCGGCGAGCCGCTCCCGCACCGGGGGCGCCATGACGATCGACCGCTCCGCGGTGAAGATGTCGAGCAGCGCGGACACCGTCGCGGGCTGGGACAGGTCCGGCATCGGATGGACGAGCAGCCTCGGGATCAGCTCCGGCGCCTCGGCCTTGAGCAGCGACAGCATGGCCTCGGTCCCGGCGAACGCGACGACCCGGCAGCTGTTCTGGTCGTGCGCGAGATCGCGGAGGTAGCGGATGACACCACCGGGCACGCCGTCGAAGAGCACGTCGGCTTCTTCCACCAGTACCGACGGGGGCACCTCGGCGTCGTCGTAGCGCTCGATCGTGCGCCGCAACTCCGCTTCCGCGGACGGATTCTCCTTGCCACCGAGCAGTTCCGGCCCGGTGACGTTGGCGGGTGCGCTGACGCTCACACCCGCGGCGTACAGCGCTTCGGACACAGCACGGAACAGCCGTCGCTGCCCGGTGTGTGGTTTGCCGACGAACAGGATCAGCGGGTTCGGCTGTTCCTGTCCCGCCGTGCGCAGCTCCGCCTCACGCTGCCGCCGCTCCCACTCCTGGTAGTCGAGCTGCCACTGCTGATACGCGCGCTCGTAGTCCTCCTGCTGCTTCCGCTGCTGACTCGACCGCCGGAAACGGTTTCCGGCGGCGAGCAGGTCAAGGGTCACGGATCGGCTGTGCGCGGCCATGTTGTCGAGCAGGCCGTACTGGCTGCCACCCTCCGGCGGCTCCGGTTCGGGCGGCGGATCGGCCGGGCCCGACTGCTCCGCGTGCCGGGTCCCGTCCGCCCAGCCGATGATGCGGACGGCGCGGTCGACGAACGCGAGCGCCGACTCCGGCCCGGCCACGAAACGGGTCCCGCCGCGGAGGTTCTCCACCACGACGGCCGGGCGGGCGGGTGGCGCGGGTGGGGCGGCGGCCACGGGCGCGGGCAGCGGCGGCGGGGTGTTCGGCAGGGGCGGCGGGCCCACGGGCGTCGGACCGGTGGGCAGCGGAGGCGGGACGGCCCTGGCCTGTGGTCCGGACGGCGGCCCCGGCGGCGCGACCGGCACCTGACCGGACGGCGGCCCGTACGCGGGCGGAGGCACCGGCGGCGGAGCCGACGGCGCGGGTCCTGGCGGTGGCACCAGCCGGGTGGCGCCCCGGTATCCCGGATCGGCGGGCGGCTGCCCGAACTGCCACGCGCCCCCACGGGCGCTCCACTGCCACGGCCGTCCCGGGACGAGCAGCCACGACACCCCGTCCGGCGCGGCCAGCATCGTCGTCCTCCCGGCCGACGCCTGGGCCTCCGCGGCCTGGAACGGGTCCCATCCGGCGCGCGTCAAAGCTCCCCCTCTTTGTCGAATCCTCTGCGTGAGCAGCTGATCACCTGCGCCGAAGCAGCATACGGGGAACCGTCGAACACACGGAACCCACCGCAGCGGAGACCTCGCGCGCCGGATACGGTCGATCCGTGCCCCCAGATTCGCCCGGTGAGGCGGCGATCCGCCGCGCCCGCATCGCCGACGTCCGCAAGATCAAGACACTGGTCGATTCGGACGCCGGCCGCGTGCTGCTGGAAAAGGACCTGGTCACGCTGTACGAAGCCATCCAGGAGTTCTGGGTCGCCGACGCGGCGGACGAGGTGCTCGGCTGCGCGGCGCTGCACGTGCTGTGGGAGGACATCGCCGAGCTGCGCACCGTGGCGGTCGACAAGGCCGCGCGTGGACGTGGGATCGGCCACGCGCTGGTCGACCGGCTCGTCGGGGAAGCACGGGAACTGGGCCTGAGACGGCTGTTCGTCCTGACCTTCGAGACCCATTTCTTCGCCGGGCACGGCTTCGTCGAGATCGACGGCGCGCCGGTGACGCAGGAGGTCTACGACGAGATGCGGCGGTCGCTCGACCCCGGTGTCGCGGAGTTCCTCGATCTGCCCTACGTCAAGCCGAACACCCTGGGCAACAGCAGGATGCTGCTGGAGCTGGAGTCCTGATCGGACGGTCGGCCCGAGGGGCTAGTGTCGGCTGTGGACGATCATGGAACACCGGGGAGGCCGGGGATGGACACCTCGATCACCGATCATTTGCTGAGCACGACCCGCTCGGTGCGGCGGAAACTCGACCTCGACCGGCCGGTCGAAGCCGACGTGCTCCGCGAGTGCCTGCAACTGGCACTTCAGGCGCCGACACCGGGCAACGCGCAAGCGTGGCGCTGGCTCGTCATTCGCGACCAGAACGTCAAGGACCGCCTGGCCACGTTGTTCCGGCGCGTCGGCACGGCGTACCTGGAAGCGGCGATCGAGTCCGCCGGTGACACGGTGAAGCAGCTGCCAGTGGCCCGCGCGATCGCTTCGGGCAAGCACCTGATCGACGTCATCGACCGCGTCCCGGTGTACGTGATCCCCTGTCTGCGAGGCCGTCCGCACGGGGACAACGCCCTGGATTCGGCGTTCTACGGCGGGATTTTCCCCGCGGTCTGGAACTTCCAGCTCGCGCTGCGCTCGCGAGGTCTCGGCTCGACGCTGACGACATACCACCTGCAGCACGAGGCCGAAGCCGCCGAGATCCTCGGCATTCCCGAGGGTTACACGCAGGTCGGGCTGCTGCCGGTGGCCTACACGACCGTGTCGGATTTCGCGCCCGCACGGCGGATCCCGCTGGACGAGGTCGCCTACCTCGACGGCTGGGGCCACGCGCTCGGAGACTGAGTGCCGGCCCGGTGGGCACACGGCCGGGTCGCCCTGTGCCCACCGAGTCCGCTGTCAGCACCCCTTGCCGGTTGCCTCCAGTGCGAAGTCCTGGACCTGGTTGAAGTTCACGACGAAGCTGTAGTTCGCCGCCGGGTTTCCGGGCGCGGACGCCCGGTAGATCCAGTCCATCTGGCTGTCCTGCGTGAGGTCCGGGTACGCCTCACGCAGGTCGTCAAGCGTCGAGCCGCGCCAGATCTCCTGCGGCGTGCGCATCTTCGACGTGCCGCCGATAACGGTGACTCCATCGGTCTTCGAGATGAACACACCACTGCTGCGCGGCATGCTGCCCTCGCTGGGCACGAAGTAGTAGGCGGCGCATTTCCCCGGCTCCCCCGCGGTGAGCAGCCCCGTGGCCACAGCGTCCGCCTCGGACATGCCCAGCTTCAGCTGCCCGTAGCCGAACGAGTCGAGTATCCGGGCCTGGGTCTGGCCTGCCGCCTGGGCCGGGCCCGCCATGAGCCCCGCCCCCACGACCGCCGCCACCAGCGCGAGCAGCAGTCTCGACACGACCTTGTGCATAGGTGTTCCCCCTCGAATTGAGATCCCCAACGCGACCGCCCTCCGCGGTCGCCACCCGGTAGACGTGCCGGGTGCGAGGGAGGTTGCCACGATGATCCACGAGATCTGCTGAGCGGGACTTTCCTTTTATGCCTTGGAGATTCGCAAGGTCACCGCGTCCCCGGCCTGGTTCACCGCGATCAGGTCGATCCGGCAGGCGGCGAACTCCGTCCGGCTCGCCCCGCCCTGCCCGGTGTGCAGCTCGGCCGTGGTGCGCTCACCCCGGCCCGGTTCGGCGATGCTGACCGCGACGACCGCCTCGCCCGCCCAGAAACACTGCATGCCGGGACGGCAGCGCGAATCGTCGACCAGGTCCGTGAACCGCACGACGAGGTCCTTGTCGTCCAGTGCCGCCGCCTGCCCGGTCCTGAGCGTGAACTGCTGATCGAGCTTGACCCCGACCGGTTCAGTCGAGGGTTGCTCCGTTCTCGGCTGGCCGGGCCCCGGCTGGGCGGCAGGCGCGACCGGCCGCGAGTGCTGCCCGGCCGCGAGCGAGCTGCCCGCCCCGAGGGCGACCCCGGCGAGCACGATGACTCCGATGACCAGCTGCTTCCCATCCACGCCCCTACGACGGAACGGGCGCCGTCCGGGGTTGCACGGCTTCACCGGATCTTCTCGACCAAAGCCCAGACCCCACTGGACGGGTTGTGGTTGTGCTCCTCGCCATGAGTAGCTCCGCGTGACTTGCCGCGTTCGACGGCATCCGCGACGCCGTCGGCGTAGTCCGTGAACTTGAGAGCTGTCTTGTCATAGCCGAGCACGTGCTTGCGTAGCCGCTTATCGACCTCCGCGTAGCAGGTCAGCGGTGCGGAACAATCCTGGAAGTGCAGCAGCAGCCAGTACTCGAAACAGGGGTTCGAGATCGCCAGGTTGATGCGTGACCGCCGTGCAAGAGCCGCCGTTTTCGCCAGGTCGAACTCGTCGACGTCGACGACACACCAAACTTCGTCGTACACCCCGTCAGCCTGCCGACGCGCGGCCGCCGCGTACCTCACGACAGCCTCCGGGTCGGCTGCCTTCTTCTTGATGGTGACAGTGATCGCCGGATTGCGACGAGCACGCTTGAGGCCATCGAAATATGCGGGCTCGGTCACCTTTGCGCCACAGACGATCAGCGTGGACACACGAGGTTCTCTAAGCGGTGAGCGACGACGTCCGTTGTTCTCCCGCCGGATCATTTGCCCAGCACCGCGTCTGCGAACGAGGAGTCGGCCAGTACCGGCACCGCACCGTAGCTGCCCGCGAGGTAGCGACGCTCGGTGTTTTGCTCCTTACGTGGTTTGAAGTCGGTCAGCGGATAAAGCTGACTCGCTCCCTCGGCGCCCTTCTCGACAAACCAGATCTGATCCCGATCCAGTACCTGGTCACCCAGCATCGTGCCGAGCAAGCTGGTGTCGTGGGTGGTGAAGATCAACTGCGCCGCGTTGGGGTTCGTTTCCGGAGTCTGGAAAAGCCCGACCAATTTAGCAGTCAGCATCGGGTGCAAGCTGGTGTCGATCTCGTCGACGACGAAGGCCTGTCCACGGTCCAGCACTTCGAGAACCGTCGGCAGCAACTCGAGCCAGTTCAGGGTTCCGGCGGATTCAGCATAGAGGTCGAATGGTTCCGCACCAGGTCCGTGCCGGAGTTTGAGAACCCAGTGCGTTTGCCTCGGCGCGCCGCCTTGCGGCGAGGGTGGCCGAGACCAGCGACGAACCGGCAAGGGGCCTTCGACCTGTTCCACCAAGACATCGGTGATACCGACGTCGGCGGCAGCCAGCAACGACGACAGCTTCCGCGCATTGTCCGGGCTTCGCCGTATAAAGGCACCGACACGATCACCCACCTCCCGAACGGACCGAGAGGCGGTCCGGGTCCGTATCCGCAATCCGTGCTCGAACCAGCGATAAACGGGCATCAGGGGGCCGAGTTCCAGCCGGTCGCACACTCCGAGAAACAAGGTGTCCCGCCGGATCAACTCCTCCAAAGCAGCGAACTTACCCTTCAGGTCCGCGACGGTGCTTCCGAACCTGACTTCGCCATCCTGTCGTTCGAAAATCACCCGCTTGCGCTTCTCCGGGTAGGCGTACAGCCATTCCTCCAGCACCTGCTCGTCATCGACGCTGAAGCCGTATGTATAGCGGATTCCCTCGGCGATGATCTCCACGACATAGACCGACGGACGTGTCGCCCCGGCATCGTCCAACAGAAAAAAGTCGCGGTCCCCCGCACCCAGCACAAGGGGTCCGACGACCGCCCCGCGCATTTGCCACAAACCATCGAGCAGATTGGACTTACCGGAGGCATTGGCACCGTAGATCGCCGCCGCGGGTACGACCGCGCGGTCATCGCCGGGGAGTGCGGGCATCAGCAGAAGCTCGTGCTCGTCACGGAACGAGCTGTGGTTCGCCAGCCGAAAGCTTCGCAGCACCATGAACACCTCTCTGACGAAGTTTCGGGTCGTTCTGTACCAGTAAACCGCACAGAACGCCCCGAAGCATCGTCCGAGGCTACTCCTCGTCGTCCGCGGGCGGTGCGTCGCCGCCGCGGATCATGAACAGCACCGACTCCAGTTCTTCCGGCTTGATCAGCACGTCGCGGGCCTTCGAGCCCTCCGACGGGCCCACCACGCCCCGGCTCTCCAGCAGGTCCATCAGCCGGCCGGCCTTCGCGAACCCGACCCGCAGCTTCCGCTGCAGCATCGACGTCGAGCCGAACTGCGAGGTCACGATCAGCTCCGCGGCCTGCAGCAGGACGTCGAGGTCGTCGCCGATGTCCGGGTCGATCTCCTTCTTCTCGCCCGCCTTCGCCGAGGTCACGCCGTCGTTGTAGTCGGGCTGCGCCTGCTCCTTCGAGAAGTTCACGACGGCGGAGATCTCGTCGTCGCCGACGAACGCGCCCTGGATGCGGACCGGTTTGCCCGCGCCCATCGGCAGGTACAGCGCGTCGCCCATCCCGATGAGCTTCTCGGCACCGGGCTGGTCGAGGATGACCCGCGAGTCGGTGAGCGACGAGGTCGCGAACGCCAGCCGCGAGGGCACGTTGGTCTTGATCAGGCCGGTCACGACGTCGACCGAGGGCCGCTGGGTGGCCAGCACCAGGTGGATCCCGGCGGCACGGGCCTTCTGCGTGATCCGGACGATCGCGTCCTCGACGTCGCGCGGCGCGGTCATCATCAGGTCGGCCAGCTCGTCGACGATCGCCATGATGTACGGATAGGGCCGGTACTCGCGCTCGCTGCCCGGCGGCGCGGTGATCTCCCCCGACTTCACCTTCTTGTTGAAGTCGTCGATGTGCCGGACCCGGTTGGCCTGCATGTCCTGGTAGCGCTGCTCCATCTCCTCCACCAGCCAGGCCAGCGCCGCGGCGGCCTTCTTCGGCTGGGTGATGATGGGCGTGATCAGGTGCGGGATGCCCTCGTACGGCGTCAGCTCGACCATCTTCGGGTCGATGAGGATCATCCGGCACTCGTCCGGGGTCGCCCGCGCCAGCAACGACACCAGCATCGAGTTGACGAAGCTCGACTTACCGGAACCGGTGGACCCCGCCACCAGCAGGTGCGGCATCTTCGTCAGGTTCGCGGTGACGAAGTGGCCCTCGATGTCCTTGCCCAGCCCGATCACCATCGGGTGGTTGTCCTTGACGGTCCCCGGGGCGCGCAGGACGTCGCCGAGGCGCACCATCTCGCGGTCGGAGTTCGGCACCTCGATGCCCACGGCGGACTTGCCGGGGATGGGCGCGAGCAGCCGGACGTTGTCGGTGGCGACGGCGTAGGCGATGTTCTTGGTCAGCGCGGTGATCTTCTCGACCTTCACGCCGGGGCCCAGCTCGACCTCGTACCGGGTGACCGTCGGGCCGCGAGTGAAGCCGGTCACCTGGGCGTCCACGTTGAACTGCTCCAGCACGCCGGTGATGGCCTCGATCATCGCGTCGTTGGCCTTGCTGCGGGACTTCGGCGCGTCGCCGAGCTGCAGCAGGTCCGGCGGCGGGAGCTCGTAGTCGCCCTCGACGGTCCGCGTGACGGCCATCGGCGGTTCGGCGGCCTTCTTCGGCTTCTTCTCCGGGACTTCCGCGGCGACGGCCTTCGCGGGCTTCGGCGGGCGCAACGGTGTCGGCGGCTCCGCCAGCGCGGCCTCGATGTCGAGTTGCTCGCCCTCGGCGCCGCTGGACTGCCTGCGCCGCGACGGCTTGCGCAGGCGCACCGACTTCGGGTCCGCCTCGGTGACGGCCTCGCGTTCGGCCGCGATCGCCTGGCGCTCGGCCTCGGCGTCGGCGAGTTCCTCCTCGTCCATGCCCCAGGTGCGCAGCCGGTGCGGGATCTCGCGGACCGGCGTGCCGGTGAACACGAGGATCCCGAACACCAGCACCAGGACGAGCAGCGGGACCGCGACCCAGGTCGTCACGCCCTTGGTGAGCAGCCCACCGGAGAACACGCCGATGATGCCGCCGGCGTACATCCGCCCGTCGTTCGTCTCCGGCAGCCCGGTGAAGATGTGCAGCATCCCCAGCACGGCCAGGATGACCAGCAGGGTGCCGATGACCATGCGCGGCCGGGTCTCCGGTCTGGGCTCGGAGCGCATGAGCGCGACGGCGATCACGACCAGCGCGAGCGGCAGCGTCACCGCGCCGGCGCCGAGGATCGCGCGGGTGCCGAACTCGACGCCCTCGCCGATCGGCCCCGCCGCACGCCACCAGACGCCGACCGCCGCGACCAGCGCGACGGCGATGAGGCCCAGCGCGAGCCCGTCCCGGCGGTGTTCCGGCTCCAGCTCCCTGGTCCGGCCGACCGTCCTCGCCACCGTCCCGAGGCCCTTGGCCAGCAGGTTCCAGGTGCCGCGGACGCCGCGGGCGAACGAACCCGAGGACCGGCTGGAGCGGCGCGGGGCGGGTTTGCGGGCCGGGGTCCTGCGTGCGGACGAGCCCCGCGCGGACGAACTGCGCGTACCGGACGAACGCGGCTTCGCCTGGGTACGTGGCTTCCGCGCCGACCCCTTGCCGCCGCTTCCCGTGCTCCGCTTCCTCGTCGCCGACCCGCTAGCCATGCCCTCTACGGTAACCGGCGAGCACCGTTCGCCCCATGTGCCACTCGCGGCACGTCCACAACATTTTCCCCGTGACCTCGGACATGAGCGGCCGTTCGGGTGAAATCGGCGTCATGACATGCTCTCGGCATGTTCACCCTGCGCCAGGACGACGAATCGCCCCGCCGTGCCCCCGCCCTCTGGCGGACGATGCTGAACATCGACCGCGGCCTGGTCAACCTGGTCGGACGGCTCACGGTGTCCGGCAGCGTGCCCGCGCACCTGCGGCACCGGCCGCTGCTGATGGCCGCCAACCACATCGGCGTGTTCGACGCGTTCGTGCTGATGGCCGCGTGCAAGCGGATCGGCATCAACCCGCGGTTCATGCTGGCCGGGGGCATCCTGGACGCGCCGGTGATCGGGCCCGCGCTGCGGGTCAGCGGGCACCTGCGGGTCGACCGCAAGCAGGCCGCGACCGCGGTCGGGCAGTTCACCGAGGCCGTCGAGGCGCTGAAGACCACGCGCGAGCCAATCATCGTCTACCCCGAGGGCCGGATCAGCCACGACCCCGGGCTCTGGCCCGAACGCGGCAAGACGGGCGCGGCGCGGCTGGCGCTCGCCGCGGACGTCCCGGTGATCCCGATCAGCCAGTGGGGCGCGCACGAGGCCGTCTACTGGGGCACCGAGACCGTCAACGGCCCGGCCGACCTGGTCCCGCTGGCCCGCTCGGGCCTTTCCGCGCCGCTGCGGCGTCCGCGGTTCCGCGTCCATTTCGGCGCGCCGGTGGATCTCTCCGGTGTCGAGCCGGAGCGGCCCGGTGCCGGGGTGCGGGCGCACGCCAGGATCATGCAGGCCATCACCGACGGACTCGTCCCGCTGCGCCGCGACGAACCGGACGTGCCACGCTTCCACGACCCGACGCGGCCCACCGACACGCGCAGCCCGTGGCGGCCGAATTCCGGATCATGAGACGGCGTCCGCGGTTCGCCTTACCAATCCGACCGAAAGCAGGCGGATACGGTCCGCGGCCGACCTGCTCGTAGGTACCTGTTTCCGCCGTGACTGCCGTCGGATTGGTAACAAACGGCACAGTAGAGTCGCGGGACGTGAGCACACGCATTCTCGTCGCCTACTACAGCGCCACCGGCAACACCGCGAAGCTGGCCACCGCGCTCGCCGACGGCGCGGCCGAGACCGGCGCCGACGTCCGGCTGCGGACCGTTCCCGAGACGGTGCCGCCGGACGCCATCGCGCGCAACCCCCGCTGGCAGGCGTGGGTCGATTCCGGCCCGCACCACGACCTCGCCACGCTGGACGACCTGGAGTGGGCGGACGGCCTCGCGGTCGGCAGCCCGACCCGCTTCGGCGGGCCCGCCGCGCAGCTCAAGTCCTATTTGGACAGCACGGGTGGCTTGTGGGCACAGGGAAAGCTCGCCGACAAGGTCGCGACGTCGTTCACCACCGCGTCCACTTCGCACGGTGGCCTGGAGTCGACCGTGCTGGCGATCAACAACGTCTTCTACCACTGGGGCGCGATCGTCCTGCCGCTCGGCTACACCGATCCGCACCTGCACGAGTCCGGGAACCCGTACGGCGGCTCGTTCGTCTCGCGGAAGTCCGCCGAGCCCGACGACCTGGCGCTCGGCGCTCTCCGGTTGCAGGGGCGCCGCCTCGCCACGGTCACCGGCAAGCTGAAGGGGACTTTCCTCTCGTAACACGCGCTGAAGGGGACTTTCCTCGCATCGCATGCGGGGAAAGTCCCCATCAGCTCACGGCGCGAAAAAGAGTTTATCG
>NZ_JBHYIK010000062.1:43008-54712 GCF_042739735.1 Amycolatopsis sp. NPDC059027
CGCCCCCCCCGAGGTGGGGGGGGTCCTCCCCCCCCGACCCCGGGGTTGGGGGTACTGCGCCCCCCCCGCCGGCGGTCCCACCCCCCATTCAGCTCACGGCGCGAAAATGAGTTGATCGGTCCGTTTAGCCTCGCGACGTGACCACTGAACTCCCCGTCCTCGCCCCGCCCGGTGTCGCGCATCGCGGCCGGGGCACCGTCCTGATCCTGCTCGCCGCGTTGTGCTTCGGGATGTCGGGAGCGCTGGCCAAATCGGCCATGCACGCCGGGATGTCCCCCGAGCAGGTCGCCACCGCGCGCATCGGCCTCGCCGCGCTGGTGCTCCTCGCCGGGACCGCGCTCGTCCAGCCGAAACGTCTTCGGGTGCGCCGCGGGGACTGGCCGGTGCTCGTCGCATACGGCCTCCTCGGCGTCGCCGGTGTCCAGCTCATGTACTTCGTCTCCGCGGGACGTCTCCCGGTGGGTATCGCGATCCTGATGGAGTTCATCTCGCCGGTGCTGATCGCGCTGTGGGTGCGCTGCGTCCGCAAGGTCCGGCTGCCGCGGGCGATCTGGGGCGGGATCGCGCTCGCCATGCTCGGCCTCGCGCTGGTCGCGCAGGTGTGGCAGGGACTGCGCCTCGACGGGATCGGCCTGCTCGCCGGGTTCGGCGCCGCGCTCTGTTCGGCGAGCTACTTCCTGCTGGGCGAACGCGCGGTCGCCCAGCAGGAACCGCTCGGGCTGACCACCTGGGGCATGGTGATCGGCGCGATCGCGGTTTCGGTGGTCGCCCCGCCCTGGACGCTCCCGTGGCAGGTCATCACCGCCGAGGCACGGCTCGGCCCGTGGCAGCCGCCGGTGTGGCTGCTGCTGCTCGCGCTCGTGCTGATCTCGACGGTGTTCGCCTACCTCGCGGGGATCTCCGCGCTGCGCTATCTGCCCGCGTCGGTCGCCAGCGTGCTGGGCCTGGCGGAACCGGTGTACACGACGGCCATCGCCTGGGCGCTGCTGGGCGAGACGCTGTCCTGGGTGCAGGGACTGGGCGCGGCCGTCCTGCTCGGCGGCGCGCTCGTCGTCCAGCTCAACTCCCGCACCATCACTCCCGGAACATCCACAAAGGACCCGCGAAGGAATGAACGGAAGCTTCAGGACACCCTGAAGCCCCCTTGCCATACATCCTAGGGGCGGGCCCCGACAGCCCGGGTTCCCCTCGGCGGACAAGCGCCGTCAAGGCCACCTTACGGGCACCGGACGCCCGCAAGGTGGCCTTGACGGCATCTCGCCGGGGCATCTCGGCCGTGTATGCGCAAAGTCTTGGCGGGATCTGCGCGCGGTGCGACAATCCCCCATCCTGAGGGGGTTCTGGGAGGTGGCATCGTGACGAGCACGAAGACCGAGGCCGAAGGACTGCGCCCGAACCTGCGGCAACGGCACGTCCGGATGATCGCGCTCGGCGGGATCATCGGGGCCAGCCTGTTCATCGGCAGCGGCGCGGTGATCCACACGGTGGGACCGGCGGCCGTGCTGTCCTACGCGTTCGGCGGCCTGCTCGTCGTACTGGTCATGCGCATGCTCGGCGAGATGGCGACGGCGGCGCCGACGCTGGGCTCGTTCATGGAGTACGCCCGCGAATCGCTCGGCGGCTGGGCCGGGTTCACGATCGGCTGGCTGTACTGGTACTTCTGGGTCGGCGTGGTCGCGTTCGAGGCCGTCGCCGGCGCGAAGATCCTCGCGAGCTGGGTGCCCTCGGTCCCGCAGTGGGTGTTCTCGCTCGCGCTCATGCTGCTGCTCACCGCGACGAACCTGGCATCGGCGCGTTCGTTCGGCGAGACGGAGTTCTGGCTGGCCTCGATCAAGATCGCGACGATCGTGGTGTTCCTGGTGATCGGCGTACTGTTCGTCCTCGGGCTCTGGCCGCACGCGACGTTCTCGATCGGCAATATCGGCCGCGACGGGTTCGTCGCCAACGGCTGGTTCGCCGTGCTCCACGGCGTCGTGATCGTGATCTTCTCCTACTTCGGCACGGAAATCGTCACCATCGCCGCCGCCGAGTCCAGCGAACCCGCGACGGCGGTGCGCAAGGCGACCTCGACGATCGTCTGGCGGGTCATCATCTTCTTCGTCGGCTCGGTCGCGCTCCTGGTGATGATCACGCCGTGGCGCGACATCCCGAGCGAAACCAGCCCGTTCGCCGCGGCGTTCGGCCGCTTCGGGATACCGGCCGCGGAGACCATCGTGAGCGTCGTGGTGCTCACCGCGGCGCTGTCCGTGCTGAACTCCGGCCTCTACACCGCGTCCCGGATGCTCTTCGCGCTGCGCCGCCACGGCTGGGCACCCCGCTGGATCGCGGACACGAATTCCCGTGGTGTGCCGTGGAAAGCCATCCTGGTGTCCACTGTGGTCGGTTACGTCGCCGTCGCGATGAACTACGTCTCCCCGGACAAGATCTTCTACTTCATCATCAACTCCGCGGGCGCCGTGGCGATGTTCGTCTACGCCATCATCGCCGGTTCCCAGCTGCGGATGCGGCGACGGCTCGAAGCCGAAGCACCGGAGAAGCTCGGACTCCGGATGTGGGGCTACCCGTGGCTCAGCTGGTTCACCCTGGCCTGCACGCTCGCCGTCGTCGCCTCGATGCTGTTCGTCGACGCCGACGCCCGCGCACAGCTGTACCTGAGCCTGATCAGCCTCGCGGTGATCCTCGGCGTCTACTTCCTCCAGCGCCGCCGCACCCCGGCCCCCTAGGGACAGGTTCATACCCGGGTGGGACCCACCTGGCACCTCGGCGGGATGTGCCGCCCCCGGCGGATCCCCGACGATGGGGCGACACACCAAGGGGGTAACCGTGAACCGTCCCAGCCGAGCCGACCAGCGCCGTGCCCGGCGCGCACTCGCCCGTCAGCTGCTCACCGTGGCGTTCGCCCTGTCCGTGGCGGCCGCCCGGCGCTGAGACAACGTCCCGAAAGCCGTGAAGGCCTCCTTACCAGCCCCCAGCGCCGGTAAGGAGGCCTTCACGGCGTTGGAGTCCACAAAGGACAGACAGCTCAGACCGGGATGACGGTCGGGACGATCATCGGGCGGCGCCGGTAGGTGTCGGCCACCCAGCGGCCGACGACCCGGCGCACCGCCTGCGCGATCCGGTGCGTGTCGGTGATGCCCTCGGCCTCCGTGCGCGCCAGTTCCATCTCCACCAGCGGGACGACGGCGTCGAGTGCCTTGGGATCGTCGGAGAACCCGCGACCGGACACCTTCGGGCTGGTCACCGCGCGCCCGGTACTGGTGTCGACGGCGACGGTGATCGCGATGAAGCCGCCCTCACCGAGCACGAGCCGGTCCGAAAGCGTCGACTCGCCGACGTCGCCGACCGAAAGCCCGTCGACGTAGACGTGCCCGACCTCGACGCGGCCGGTGCGCGAAGCCTTGCCGTCCACCAGGTCGACGACGACACCGTCCTCGGCGATGACGACGTTGTCGGGCGCCACGCCGGTGCGCACGGCCAGTTCCCCGTTGGCCCGCAGGTGTTTCCACTCGCCGTGCACCGGCATCACGTTGCTCGGCCGCACCGCGTTGTAGAGGTAGAGCAGCTCCCCCGCCGACGCGTGTCCCGAGACGTGCACCTTCGCGTTGCCCTGGTGCACCACGTTCGCGCCCAGCCGGGTGAGGCCGTTGACGACGCCGAACACCGCGGTCTCGTTACCCGGGATCATCGAGCTCGCCAGCACGACGGTGTCCCCGGCACGGATGGAGATCTGGCGGTGCTCGCCACGGGCCATCCGCGACAGCGCCGAGAGCGGCTCGCCCTGCGAACCGGTCGACACGAACAGCACCTTGCTCTCCGGCAGGGTGCTGGCCTGGTCCAGGTCGACGAGCAGGCCCTCGGGGACGTCGAGCAGGCCGAGCTCGGCCGCGATCCCCATGTTGCGGACCATCGACCGGCCGACGAACGCGATCTTGCGGCCGTGCCGCTGCGCGACCTCCAGCACCTGCTGCACGCGGTGCACGTGACTGGCGAAGCACGCCACGATCACCCGCTGCTGGGCCCGCCGGATGACGTCGTCGATGACCGGGCCGATGTCCCGCTCGGGCATGACGAACCCGGGCACCTCGGCGTTGGTGGAGTCGACGCAGAACAGGTCGACACCCTCGTCGCCGAGCCGGGAGAACCCGGCGAGGTCGGTCAGCCGCCCGTCCAGCGGCAGCTGGTCGAGCTTGATGTCCCCGGTGTGCAGCACGACCCCGGCCGGGGTGCGGATGGCGACCGCGAGCGCGTCCGGGATGGAGTGGTTGACCGCGAAGAACTCGAGGTTGAAGACGCCGACGTCGCGCCGCTCGCCCTCGCGGACCTCGATCAGGTTGGGCCGCTGGCGATGCTCCTTGGCCTTCGCCGCGAGCAGCGCGTTGGTGAACTTCGAGCCGTAGATCGGCAGATCGGGCCGCAGCCGGAGGAGGAACGGCACCGCGCCGATGTGGTCCTCGTGCCCGTGCGTGAGCACCAGGCCGTCGATGTCGTCGAGCCGGTCCTCGATCGCCCGGAAGTCGGGCAGGATGAGATCGACGCCGGGCTGGTCGTCCTCGGGGAAGAGCACCCCGCAGTCGACGATGAGCAGCCGCCCGCCGAACTCGAAAACGGTCATATTGCGGCCGACCTCGCCGATCCCGCCCAGCGCGACCACGCGCAAGGCGCCTTCGGGGAGAGCGGGCGGGGCGTTGGTCGGGCCGGGTCCGGTCGCGAGAGAAGTCACCGGGGCATGGTCCCAACGCTGGTGTGTGAAGTGGGCGCGACGTAGGCCGCCCGCGAGTCTGCTTGTGCCACCTGTGCACCATGCCAGTCCTGGGCCGCGCCCTCGTCGAGGGGCACGCCCGCCTGGGCGAGATCGGCGGCGATGAGCCTGTTCTGCTCCTCCGACACGCCCACGATCGGCAGCCGGGGGTCGCCGATGCCGAACCCGCGCAGGCGCAGCGCGGCCTTGACGAACATGACGCCGCCGACCCGCGACATCGCGCGCAGCACCGGGAGCATGCCGCGGTGGTTCGTGCGCGCGGTGGAGGTGTCGCCGTTCTCGTAGGCGTCGATCATCGCGCGGATCCGGCCCGCCACGACGTGCCCGATGACGCTGACCACGCCGACGCCGCCGACCGAGATCCACGGCAGGTTCAGGCCGTCGTCGCCGGAGTAGTAGGCGAGGTGGGTGTTCGCGATGACCTCGCTGCCCGCGATCAGATCGCCCTTGGCGTCCTTGACCGCGAGGATGCGCGGGTGCTCGGCGAGCCGCTGCAGCGTGTCGACCTCGATCGGCACGATGGACCGGGGCGGGATGTCGTAGAGCAGCACCGGCAGCCCGGTCGCGTCGGCGACCGTGGTGAAGTGCGCGTAGATCCCGGCCTGGCTGGGCCGCGAGTAGTACGGGGTGACGACGAGAAGCCCGTGCGCGCCCGCCTTTTCGGCCTCGCGCGCCTGCTCGATGCTGTGCGCGGTGTTGTTCGTGCCCGCCCCGGCGACGACGGTCGCCCGGTCGCCGACGGCCTCGACCACCGCGCGGATCAGCTCGGCCTTCTCCTTGTCCGTCGTGGTGGGGCTCTCGCCGGTGGTGCCGTTGACGACGAGGCCGTCGTTGCCCAGCTCCACGAGGTGCTCGGCGAGTTCCTGCGCCCGCTTCAGATCCAGCGCCCCATCGGCGTCGAACGGCGTGGCCATCGCGGTGAGCACGCGCCCGAACGGACGTCCTGGCGCTGCGGTCGGTGGGTTGGACATGACCATGACGGTACCCCCTCGGACCGGCCAACCCGGTCCCGACCTGGCCGGAGTGAAGATTTTGCGCGCCAGGCGGTCCGGCCGCGGAACTTCTACTTCACCTTGGTGTGAATCTGCGCGGACATCTGCCCGCCGTCGGTCCTGGCGAGCAGGCAGTAGAACCCGCGCGAGTACCGCTTCGTCTCGTCGGGCACCCGGTTCCACTCCGCCTCGCTCGGCACGAGCGCGCGATAGGTCAGGCCGTTCCGCTGTGCCTCGGGGACCACAGTGGAGTGGAACGCCAGCCCGCACCGGGCCTCGGCGACGCGGTTGACCGCCTCCGCTCCCGGATACTGCACGGCGACGGCGTCCTTGTCGGTGTAGTTGCTGCCGACCTCGATGAGCTCGCCGAGTTCGTAGACCTCCAGCGTGTGGCTGCGATCGCAGCTCACCTCGTTGTCGTTGCCGATGACCGAGCCCTGCTGCACGGTGACGTTGTAGCAGTCCCTCGACGACGAGCCGATCGCCTGCTTGACCGTGCCGTTGATGCCGTACGTCGCGGTCGGCTGCAGCGCCGGGTCGGCCTCGGGTGCCGTCACGGCGCGGCCGAGGAAGAATCCGCCCACCAGCGCGGCGACGACCAGCACCGCGGCGGCCGAAAGCCACCACGCGCGCCGGTTCGGCTTCGCGTCCGGTGTGGACTGTCCAGGTGCGACGCGGGTCGGCCCGCCGGGCGGCAGCATCGCGGTCCCGCCGTGCGGCGGGGTGTACGCGCCGCCCTGCGCGGCCGCGGTCGCGAACAGGTGACGGGCCTGCGCCGCGTTGAGCCTGGCCTCCGGCTTCGCGACCAGCAGCCCGTGGATGGCGGCGGCGAGCGGGCCGTGCCCCCTGGTCAGATAGGGCACCTCGGTCATGATCGCGTGCAGGGTCGCCGCGGTGGTCGGCCGTTCGAACGGGACGATCCCCTCGACCGCGAAGAACAGCGTGGCGCCGAGCGACCACAGATCGGACTCGGGAAGCGCTTCCCTGCCCTCGACGCGTTCCGGCGCCATGAACGCGGGCGAGCCGACGATCATGCCGCTGGTGGTGATGCGCGGATCGTCCACCGCGTGCGCGATGCCGAAGTCGGTGAGCTTCACCCGCCCGTCCGGGGCGACCATGATGTTCGCCGGTTTGACGTCGCGGTGCACGATCCCGGCGGCGTGCGCGGCCTGCAGCGCGGAGAGCACGCGCTCGCCGATCTGGGCGATCTGGACCTCGGGCAGCGGTCCGCGCTGGCGCACGAGATCGGCCAGCGTCGGCGCCTCGACCAGCTCCATCACGATGAACGTCGCGCCGCTGTCGGTGATCACGTCGAACACGGTGACCACGGCCGGATCGTTGAGCCGCCCGCCCGCGCGGACCTCGCGCAGCACCCGTTCGGAGAACACGGCGTGGCCCTCCGAATCCGGCAGCCGCACCTCCTTGATCGCGACCTGGCGGCCGATGACCTGGTCCTGCGCCCGCCAGACGACGCCCATGCCGCCCCGGCCGAGTTCGCCGAGCAGCGCGTAGCGGCCACCGAGAACTCTCCCGCCGGACGCGGCGTGGGCGGACTCGTGCGGGCGCGTGGGTTCTTCGATCACCGGGCAGTACTCCTTCTACGGTCGCGCCGATGCTAGTCGGACCGCTTTGCCCGGTGTGTGGTTCCGGTCAACCCGCGAAGGTGAGATAGATCAGCGCGATGTTGAGCGTGATGATCACCGCGGCGATCACCCAGCCGAGCACCGTGGTGATCCGGTGGTTCGCGTCCTCCCCCATCAGCGCGCGGTCGCCGGTCAGCCGGATCAGCGGCACCAGCGCGAACGGGATCCCGAACGACAGCACCACCTGCGAGACGACCAGCGCGGCGCTCGGATCGGCCCCCAGCGCGAGCACGACCACCGCCGGGACGAGCGTGATCAGCCGGCGCAGCACGATCGGGATTCGCTTGCGCAGCAAGCCTTGCATGATCATCGCGCCCGCGTACGCGCCCACCGACGTCGACGCCAGGCCGGAGGCGAGCAGCCCGATCGCCATCATCAGCGCGATCCCGGGGCCGAGCGCCTGCGCGACAGCGTGGTGCGCGCCCTCGATGCTGTCGACGCCGTCCCGGCCCTGGAGATTGGTGGCGGCGAGCAGCAGCATCCCGAGGTTGACCGCGCCCGCCAGCAGCATCGCGAGCCCGACGTCGGCGCGCGTGGCGCGCAGCAGACCACGCTTGCGCTCGCCCTCGGCCTTGCCGTGCCGGTCGCGGGCGAGGCCGGAGTGGAGGTAGACCGCGTGCGGCATGACCGTCGCGCCGAGCATCGCGGCGGCGATGAGGACGCTTTCCGTACCGCTGAAGCGCGGCAGGAGCCCGCCGAGCGTCCCCGCGGCCGACGGCGGTTCGACGAAGAGGCTGGCCAGGAAGCCGATCGCGATGATCAGCAACAGACCGGTGATGACCCGCTCGAACGTCCGCTGGCCGCCGCGGTCCTGGACCATCAGCAACGTCAGCGACACGAGCCCGGTGATGAGGCCGCCCGCCAGCAGCGGAAGGTCGAAGAGCAGGTTGAGCGCGATGGCACCGCCGACGACCTCGGCGAGGTCGGTGGCGATCGCGACCACCTCGGCCTGCGCCCAGTACGCCAGCCGCGCGGACCGCGGGAGCCGTTCGCGCAGCGCCTCCGGCAGGGACAGGCCGGTGACGAGCCCCAGCTTGGCGGACAGGTACTGCACCAGCACGGCCATCAGGTTGGCCGCGACGATCACCCAGACCAGCAGGTAGCCGAACTTCGCGCCGGCACTGATGTTGGAGGCGACGTTGCCGGGGTCGACATAGGCGATGGCCGCCACGAACGCCGGACCGAGCAGCGCCGAACCCGCCCGCAGCCGGGCGAGTCTCGGCCGGACGGCTTCCGCCTCCGCCACTGCCATGCGCCACCCCACCACGAGTTGTCGGACGTCCTAAATCGAAGTTTAGGCATGCCGAACTTTCCCTCGCAAGGGTGACGGTGCCCACGGACCCCGATGGCCCAGAGGTCACCTTCGCCCCCAGGCCAACACGGGCTCAGGAGGCGTAGGCGACCTCGTGGCCCGAATCGCGCAGTGCGGCGACCGCGCGGTCGAGTTCGGCGGCCCGCACCAGGATGTGGTCGGTGTCGAAAGTGGACAGTGAGAACAGCGCGACGCCGGCGGCGGCCAGTTCGCTCGCCAGCGCGGCGATGATGCCGGTGAGGGTGAACTCGAGCGGGCCGCGGACGGTCAGCAGCCGCCACCCGGCTTCCACCGTGCCGCCCTCGGGCGCCAGCCCGGCCGGGCAGATCACCGAAAGCTCGTCCGGCGTCCGGGTCACCGACACCAGCACCGGCTCACCCGGGTCCAGCAGGGACTCCGGCGCGGGCGCGTCGGCGGGCAGGCGTACGACGGCGTATTCGCCGGGGCGTACGTCGATAGCGAGTCGTTTCATCAGCCTTCCAGGACCTTCGGGCTCGACGCGACCTCGGTGCCGTCCGGCAGCGTCGAAATGGTGAAGTCGGCGAACACGTTCCCGGCCGCCTTTTGCAACTGCCGTAAGCATTCCACGGCCAGCTCGCGGAGCTCGACGTCGGCGTGTTCGGTGGCGCGCATCGCGACGAAGTGCCGCCAGGCGCGGTAGTTCCCGGTCACCACGATGCGGGTCTCGGTGGCGTTGGGCAGCACGGCGCGGGCGGCCTGACGGGCCTGCTTGCGGCGCAGCGTCGCGCTCGGCGCGTCGGCGAACTTCTCCTCGAGACCGGCCAGCAGCTCGGCGTAGGCGTCGACGCTCGCACTCGTCGCGGCGAGGAACTTTTCGTGCAGCACCGGGTCGTTCGCGATGACGTCCGGCTCGACGAAGGCGGCGTCGCGCTCGGGACTGTAGCGCCGCGAAAGCTGGGAGTAGGAGAAGTGCCGGTGGCGGATCAGCTCGTGCGTGAGCGAGCGCGAGATCCCGCTGATGTAGAAGCTCACCGAACCGTGCTCCAGCACCGCAAGGTGCCCGACGTCGATGATGTGCTCCAGGTAGCCCGCGTTGGTCGCGGTCTTCGGGTTCGGCTTCCGCCAGGACTGGTAGCAGGCCCGGCCCGCGAACTCGGCGAGCGCCTCTCCCCCGTCGGCGTCGGTGGACCACGGGACGTCCTCCGGCGGGAAGAACTCCGTCTTCGCGATCAGCTGCACCCGGGGTGCCACGATCTCGGCCACGTCCGCGCTCCTTCTTCCGGCCCCGCCCACGACTCCACCGAAGACTAGCCGCCACCCCGGCGACATCAGTGTGACGCCGCATGATGTCACCACTTCCTTGACTGACATCACGAATGACATCATAGTGGTGTCATGGACCTGACGCCGTATATCGACAACCTCCGCGAGGACCTCGCGAGCACGGCCTCCGCCGGGGACGAGCAGACCCGGCGAACGGCCGCATTGCTGTCCTCGGCACTCGAACCGTCCGTCCGGCTGACCCTGATGAACGCGCTGGCCGACCTCGCCGCCGAAGTGACCGCCGCCCTGCCGGGCCAGGTCGTGGACGTCCGCCTCGACGGCCGGGACGTCCGGGTCGTCGTGACCGGGGCCGGGGAATCCCGGGACGAGCCCCGGGCGAGCACGCCACCGCCGCCCCCGCCGCCGGTCGACGGCGGCGACATCGCCCGTATCACGCTGCGGCTGGTCGAGCAGATCAAGGGCCAGGCCGAGCAGGCGGCCGCGGCGCAGGGCGTCTCGCTCAACACGTTCGTGTCCCAAGCCGTCCAGGGCGCGCTGGGCCAGGGGCACCACTGGCAGGGGAAATCGCAGCACCACACAGGACACCGCTCCGACAGCCGGTTGCACGGCTGGGTACAGGGCTGAGGGGAACGGACATGAGCGAAGAGAACGTCAACGAGCCGGCCGAGCAGCCCACCGAAACGAACACCGTGCCAACGGCGGACGAGCTGGTCCGGCGCCAGGAGTTCGACGCCGAAGGCCCGCTCGAACTCGACATCGGCGTGACGATCGGCCGCGTCGAACTCGTGCTGGAGGGCGAATCCGGGGCGAGCGTGGAGCTGCGGCACGATGCGGGCGACCAGCCGTTCTGGGTCGACGGCGTGTCGAGCCTGCTTTCGTGGGTCGGCGAACGCTTCGGCGACCAGCTCGGCGTCGACCCCGGCGCCTCGCCGGCGGAGGCCGTGCGCCAGGCCAGGATCGAGTCGGTCGGCAACCGCCTGACCGTGCAGGCGGCCAAGGCGTGGCAGCTGCGCAACGTCCCGCTCGCGGTGAAGGTGCACGCGCCGGCGGGCTCGCACGTCGAGGTCCGCGCGGGCGCGGCCGACGTCACGGTGACCGGTTCGGCGGGACGGACCGACGTGCTGACCGGCTCCGGCAAGGTGTCGCTGGACCGCGCCGACGGCTCGGTCACCGTGCGCACCGGGACCGGCGCCATCAAGCTCGGCCCGACGCTGGCCGGACTCCAGCTGCGCTCCGGCAGCGGCAGCGTCGAGGCGTCCTCGGTCGCGGGGTCGGCGACGCTGACCACCGGCACCGGCGACGTCTGGCTCGGCGCCGTCGCGGGCGATGTCATGGCCCGCACCGGCAGCGGCGATCTGTCCGTGGCCGAGGCCGCGTCCGGCTCGCTCGAACTCATCACCGGCTCGGGCGAGGTACGGGTCGGCATCCGCGGCGGTACCGCCGCCGAGGTCGACCTCACCTCCAGCGCCGGGAAGGTGTCGAGCGAACTCGACGTCGCCGACAGCGCGCCCGAAGGCGGCGTGCAGCTGCGGGTGCGTGCCCGCACGGGCTCCGGCAACGCGGTGGTGACCCGCGCGGCCCACTAAGGGGGAACAAAGGGGAAGAGGGAGGGGACGGGCGGGCCTTCGATCCGGGGGTGGCATCGAAGGCCCCCCCCCCCCCCCCCCGTAACCAACACCGCACAAGCGGGTTTGTTGGGGGGCGCGCTAAACCCCCCAACCCCCCCCCAACCCCGCCGCACCCCACCCAAACC
>NZ_JBHYIK010000062.1:54722-56813 GCF_042739735.1 Amycolatopsis sp. NPDC059027
TCCCGCGCCCCCCCCCCTCGGGGACCCCCGGGGTTGGGGGGGGGGGGGGGGTGGGCCTTCCCGGGGGGGGTGCCCCCCCCCCCCCCCCCCGCGCACGCCAGGATCCCTCAGCGGACGAGGCGCTTGAGTGCGGGCGCGAGATCACCCCGCTTCCCCACCACGACGCCGTCGAGACCGAGCCATTCGGCCATGTGCGCGAGTTCCGCCGCCAGTTCGACGGTCACCCTGCCATGGTCCACAGTGGACTCCGCGAACGCGCCCTGCACCCGCAGGACCCCGGCGGCGCGGTCGGCCTTGAGGTCGACGCGGCCGACGAGTTCGCCGTCGAGCAGGAACGGGAACACGTAGTAGCCGTGGACCCGTTTCGCCTCGGGGACGTAGATCTCGATGCGGTAGTGGAAGCCGAAAAGCCGCTCGGTGCGGGCCCGTTCCCAGATCAGCGGGTCGAACGGGCACAGCAGCGCCCGCCCGGCGACCGCCCGCGGGGTACGGGCCTCGGCGTGCCGGTACGCGACGGCCTTCCAGCCGCGCACCTGCACCGGCTCCAGCCGCCCCGCTTCGACCAGTTCGGACACTGCCTGCCGGGCCACCGCCGGGCCCAGGCGGTAGTAGTCGCGCAGATCCGTCTCGGTCGCGACGCCCAGCGCGCGGGCCGAGCGGTCGATCAGCCGCCGCGCGCCCTCGTCGGCGCTCATCCGGCGGGCCAGGATCTCCGGCGGCACCACGCGTTCGGTCAGGTCGTACAGCCGCTCGAACGACTTCCGGGTGCCGGTGGTCAGCTGCGCGACACCGAACAGGTACTCGCACACCTTCTTCACCTCGGACCGCTCCCACCACGACCCCGGCGGCCGTGCCGCGACTCCGGTTTCCAGCTCGCGCTCGATGCCCCCGGCGCCGATCGGGCCGAGCTCCTTGACCACCGCGAGGATGTCGTCCACCAGGCCGGGTGACCGCTCGATGATCGGGCCGTAGTGCTTCCACCAGCCGTCCCGTTTCGCGCCGGACCGCAGCAACGGCCAGTCCTCCACCGGCAGCAGGCTCGCCTCGTGGGCCCAGGTTTCGAGCAGCAGCCGGGGTTTGCGCGCGGAATGCGTCCACGCGGCCTCGTCCACCAACGCCGGTTCGTACGCGCCGAGCCGGGAGAACACCGGCATGTAGTGCGCCCGGACCGCGACGTTCACCGAGTCCAGCTGCAGCAGCTGGACCCGGGAGAGGACACGGTTGAGATGGCGCCGGGTCGGTGTGGTGTCCGGGCGCGGGTCGGCGAAGCCCTGTGCGGCCAGCGCGGTGCGCCGGGCCACCGGAATACTGATCGTCTGCATGGTGAGGCCATGGTGCCAGCCACCCCCGACAGTTTTCGCCGGGCGCGCTATCTTGCCGGGATGAGCGACGCCGCAGTCCGCCCCGCGACCGCCGGGGACGTCGGGGAGATCGCCCGGATCCAGCGCGAGACGTGGCGCGCCGCGTACACCGAGATCCTTGGCGAGCACGCGATCAGCACCCTCGTCGGCGCGGATCTCGAAGGGACGTGGCGAGAGACGATCGGCTACCCCGGCACCCGCGTCCACCTGGCCACGGAAGGGAATTTCACGGTCGGGTTCTGCGTCTCGGGCCAGGCCCCGGAAAGCGAAGTCGCCGCGGCCGACGGCACGCTGCCCGAGGACGCCGCCACCACCGGCCTCATCGCGACCCTGCTGGTCGAACCCCGCTGGGGACGTCGGGGGCACGCGGGCCGGCTGCTCGCGACGGCGGCGTCGGGCCTGCGTGAGGACGGTGCCGAGCGCGGCATCGCCTGGGTCGCGCAGTCCGATCACGCCTCGCTGGGGTTCTACCGCCGCGCCGGCTGGGCACCGGACGGCACGGTCCGCACGCTCGACACCGGCGAGACCATGGTGCGCGAGATCAGGCTGACCGGCACGCTGGACCTCCGGCTGAGCTAAGCGGCCCCCCGTCCGCTCCGAAGACGGCCCGAGATCCCGGTGGTCGAGCGCCCCAATGGGGATTTTTCATCCTGGTTTGTGCTGGTGGGGTGGGGTTGACGGGGTGGGGTAATGGTCAGGTTGTGGTGTCGCGGACGTGCTGTTCGTGCTG
>NZ_JBHYIK010000063.1:0-2333 GCF_042739735.1 Amycolatopsis sp. NPDC059027
ACGCCCGGTCCCATTCCGAACCCGGAAGCTAAGCCTGACTGCGCCGATGGTACTGCAACCGAAGGGTTGTGGGAGAGTAGGACACCGCCGAACACAACATGGATGAGAAGGGCCTTGCCCGGTCGAGAACCCCCACGGTTCTCCCGGCAAGGCCCTTTTCGCTATACACCCGGTCTTCCCCACGAGCCCCCCGCGCCGACCCCGTCCCCGGGGGCAAGGGACCTTCACTGCCGCCCGGCGATAGCAAAGGTCCCTCGCTCACTCTTGAGCGCATCCGTAGGCTGGGCTGGTGACTTCACCGCGTTTGCTGATCATCCAGCCGTCGGAATCCGACCCGGTGGGGGCACTCGGGGACTGGCTGGTCGAGGCCGGCGCCGAGCTGGACATCCGGCTTCCTGGCCGCCAGGACCTCCCGGCCGACGCCGAGGGTTACGGAGGCGTCATCTGTCTGGGTGGCGAAATGGGAGCGCACGACGACGCCGAGCACCCGTGGCTCGCGGACGTTCGGAGGCTGCTCGCCCGAGTTGCCGCTGCCCGGGTCCCGACGCTCGGCGTCTGCCTCGGCGCCCAGCTGCTTGCCGCGGCGACCGGTGGCAAGGTCGAGGTCGGTGAGCGGGGGCCGGAGGTAGGGCCCTCCCTGGTCACGAAGAAGGACGCCGCCTGGACGGACCCCCTCTTCGCCGAGCTGCCGCTCATCCAGGATGTCATGCAGTTCCACAACGACGTGATCACCCGGCTGCCGGCGGGTGCGGAGCTGCTGGCCTCCGCCCCGCGCTACCCCCATCAGGCATTCCGATTCAACCGTTGTGTCTACGGTGTCCAGTTCCACATCGAGACCACTCCGGACATCGTGGCGTTGTGGGCGGCAGAAGAACCCGAAATGGCGGAACTCACTCGTCCGGGTGTGTTCGAACGGGACGCCTTGATCGCATCGCACGCGGACATCGCCGAAACCTGGCGTCCGTTCGCGCATCGGTTCGTCCAGCTGGTCAAGGGCGAACTCGAGCCTGCTGCGGACAGTCAACGTACGTTACCTCTGGCTTAACGGCGTAGGTCTCGAATACATACGGGCCGTTAACGGTTCACTCCACCAGTCAGGTACTTTGCGGGAGGTATCCCCACAGGGTTCGGAGGTCGGGGTGCAACCCTCGTTGCTGGTCGTGGTCGTAGTCGTCACGGCTCTCGTTTTCGATTTCACGAACGGGTTCCACGACACCGCGAACTCGATGGCAACGTCCATCGCGACAGGAGCGTTGCGCCCGCGCGTCGCCGTCGCCATCTCAGCGGTGCTGAACCTCGTTGGTGCCTTCCTCTCGGTGGAGGTCGCGAAGACGATCTCCAGTGGCCTCGTCGACGACACCAAGGTCGGCCCGGCCATCGTGTTCGGCGGCCTGATCGGCGCGATCGTCTGGAACCTGCTGACGTGGTTCATCGGCCTGCCGTCGAGTTCCTCGCATGCACTCTTCGGCGGCCTGATCGGCGCCACGTGGGTCTCGGCGGGCGCGGACTCCGTCCACTTCGGCAAGATCGTCGACAAGGTGCTGGTCCCCGCCGCCGCCTCGCCGGTCATCGCCGGCTTGGTGGCGATGACCGTGACCTACTTGGTCTACCGGTTCCTGGTCCGGCGCAAGCCGAACAGCAAGGGGTTCCGGATAGGACAGATCGTCTCCGCTTCTCTGGTGTCACTGGCTCACGGGACCAACGACGCGCAGAAGACGATGGGTGTCATCACGCTGACCCTCGTCTCCGGCGGCCTGCTCCCGTCCGGCGCGGCGCCACCCGTCTGGGTGATCATCAGTGCCGCCTGCGCACTGGCGCTCGGCACCTACCTCGGTGGCTGGCGGATCACGCACACCCTCGGCAAAGGACTGACCGACATCGAAGGCCCTCAGGGTTTCGCAGCGCAGACCAGCTCGGCCTTGGTCATCCTGGTCTCTTCACGGCTCGGTTTTCCCCTCTCGACCACTCACGTCTGCTCCGGCGGCATCATCGGTTCCGGCGTCGGCCGTCGTGAGGCGCCCGTCCGGTGGCGGATGGCGGGACGCATGGTGATCGCGTGGCTGTTCACCCTGCCCGCGGCCGCGATCGTCGGCGCCATCGCAGGCAAGACGGCCTCGCTCGGCACTGTGGGCACCATCGCGGTTGGCGTCGTCGGCATAGCGGTCGGCGTCGGCATCTACCTGCTTTCGCGCCGCCGCCCCGTCACCGCACACAGCTTCCACGTCCCCGAGCCCTCTGCCCCCGACACAGAACCCCGCCAACTAGCCGCCTGAAGAGGAGCAAGGGACCTTTGCTACTCCCCCGGGGGTGGGCAGGGGACGGGGGGCGGCCCG
>NZ_JBHYIK010000063.1:2343-9344 GCF_042739735.1 Amycolatopsis sp. NPDC059027
ACCCAGCTCCCCCGCCCCCGCCCCCTCGCCCCCCCACACACCCCCCCCCCAACGCCCCGCCTCAAGCGGACCCCGGCACTTTGCCAACCGCCCGGCGTTAGCAAAGGTCCCTTGCTCCTCACGGCTTGGCGGTGTCCGCTCGGATACGGTAGGGCGTGATGGCAGACCGAGCTCGTCCGACCGCTTCCGCGGCGAGGTACGGCTTCACCGACAGCCGGGCCGAAGAGCAGCTTCGTGCTGCTGGTTGGTGGGATGTCACCGGATCGAGCGCGGCCGCCGCCGATGTGCTGTCCGCGTTCTCCCGCGCGCCGGATCCCGATCTGGCGCTCCGTGGACTCGACAGGATTCGGGAGGCCGACGGCGCGGGGTGGGCGGAACTCGACCAGGCTCTTCGCGAGAACCGGACTTTTCGCGGGCGGTTGCTGGGAGCGCTCGGCACGTCCAGCGCGCTCGCCGACTTCCTCGCCGCCAATCCGCAGGCCTGGCATTCGCTCACCGGTAAGAAAAGCACCGATCCTGCGCGCTACGCCGAGCTGCTGCTGGAGAAGATGCGCGGGCCTGATGGCACGCTGGTGACCGGTCCTGAGGCCGAGCAGGTTCTCCGGTCCGCTTATCGCGAGCTGATCCTCGGCATCGCCGCGGCCGACCTCGGCCATCTCGTGGAACCGGGCCTGGAGCACCCGCACTACGCAGAGGTCGCGAGCCAGCTGACCCGGCTTGCCGAGGCCGCCTTGATCGTCGGCGTGGCGGTGGCGGAAACAGAGGTCGGCGCGAAGGCGGAGGACACGCTCGCCGTCATCGCGATGGGTAAATGCGGTGGGCGCGAGCTCAACTACGTCAGCGACGTCGACGTCATCTTCGTCGGTGGCGTCGACCTCACAGTCGCTACCCGCTTGGCCAGCACGATGATGCGCATCGTCGGCAACGCCTGCTTCGAGGTCGACGCGGCGCTGCGTCCCGAAGGCAAGTCCGGCGCGTTGGTACGAACGCTCGACGGGCACGCTGGTTACTACAAGAAGTGGGCCAAGACCTGGGAGTTCCAGGCGTTGCTCAAGGCACGGCCGGTCGCGGGTGACGCCGAGTTGGGGCGGAAGTACAGCGAGCTGGTCGCGCCCCTCGTGTGGTCGGCTGCCGATCGCGACAACTTCGTCGGCGAGGTGCAGCAGATGCGCCGCAGGGTCGAAGGCCATGTCCCGTCTGAGCACGCCGAGCGTGAGCTCAAACTCGGCCGCGGTGGGCTACGCGACGTCGAATTCGCTGTCCAGTTACTCCAGCTCGTCCATGGCCGGATCGACCCGGACCTGCGTTCACCCTCCACTATGGAGGCTTTGGCCGCACTGGGTGAGGGCGGCTACGTCGGTCGCCAGGACGCCGCCGAACTCGGCGCGTCCTACGAGTTCCTGCGGACCGTCGAGCATCGGCTGCAATTGCGGCGGCTGCGACGTACCCACCTTTTCCCCGAAGCCTCGGACACCGCCGAACTGAGGATTCTGGCACGCGCGATCGGCGTCCGCCCCGCAGGCGGCAAGAGCGCGGGCGAAGTACTGCTGGCCGAGTTCCGGCGGCATGGCCAGGGCATCCGCAAGCTGCACGAGAAGCTGTTCTACCGGCCGCTTCTGCAGTCGGTGGCGAACGTGCCGACCGAAGCTCTGCGGCTCACCACCAAACAGGCGGCCAGTCGGCTGGCTGCCCTCGGGTACGCAGCGCCGGACGGCGCGCTCCATCACATCAAGGCGCTGACCGCGGGCGTCTCCCGGAGAGCCGCGATCCAGCACGCGTTGCTTCCCGTCCTGCTCGACCTGCTGGCCGATACCCCCGATCCTGACCGGGGCCTGTTGTCCTACCGCAAGGTGTCCGAGGCTCTCGAGGAGACTCCCTGGTACCTGCGCGTCCTCCGGGACGAAGGCGCGGTGGTCGAACGCCTGGCCTTCCTGCTCGGCACATCGAGGCTCGTCCCGGATTTGCTCGCGCGGGCACCCGAGGTGCTGCAGCTGCTGGGAGATCCAGCGCGGCTCACCGGCCGCACTCCGGCCGAGGTCGCGACCTCGCTGCGGGCCGCAGTGCGCCGGCAACCCGGGTTGAACGCGTCGGTGGCGGCCGCGAGGTCGTTGCGACGCCACGAGATGCTGCGGGTGGCCTGTGCGGATCTCCTCGGGCTGCTCGATGTCCGGCGGGTGTGCGAAGCGCTTTCGAGCGTGTGGGTGGCGGTGCTGCAGGGCGCGCTGGCCACGGCCAACCGGCAACGACAGACGGAACTCGGTCGCACTCCCGCGGCGATCGCCGTCATCGGAATGGGGCGGCTCGGCGGCGCCGAGCTTGGTTACGGATCCGATGCGGACGTCCTGTTCGTATGTGAGCCGACCGAAGGTGTGTCCGATGCCGAAGCGGTGCGTTTCGCCTCGTCCGTAGCGGAAACGGTCCGGCAGATGCTGGGCGCGCCGAGCCCGGACCCGGCGTTGGTGGTGGATGCGGACCTGCGGCCGGAGGGACGCAGCGGCCCACTGGTGCGGACGCTGGAGTCGTATCGGGCGTACTACGCGCGTTGGGGCGAGGTGTGGGAGGCACAGGCCCTGCTGCGTGCGCGCTTCATCGCGGGGGACGCCGACCTCGGCGAGCGCTTCATCACGATGCTCGATCCTGTTCGCTATCCGGATGGTGGGCTCGATGCGGGCCGTGTGCGGGAAATCCGGCGGATCAAGGCGCGAGTGGAAACGGAACGGATGCCCAAGGGAGCCGACCCGACACGGCACACGAAGCTCGGCCGGGGCGGCCTGGCCGATGTCGAATGGACAGTGCAGCTTCTGCAACTGCGGCACGCGCACGAGGTCGGTGCCTTGCGAACCACATCCACTCTCGAAGCGCTCGCCGCGCTCGAGCCAGCTGGCCTTGCTGCGGCAGCGGACGTCGAATCCTTGACCGAGGCATGGTTGCTCGCTACTCGAGTCCGGAACGCGGGAATGCTCGTCCGCGGCAGGGCCGTCGATGAAATCCCCAGCTCGGGCCGTGACCTGACCGCCGTGGCACGTGTTCTCGGCTACACGTCCGATGACGATCCCGGCGAGTTCCTGGACACCTACCGACGCATCACTCGTCGCGCCCACACCGTCGTCGAGCGCCTGTTCTACGAAAACTGACCCACAGCGCCGAGAGGAGCAAGGGACCTTTGCTATCGCCCGGCGACAGCAAAGGTCCCTTGCTCCTCTGCGCCGGGTCGGGAGCGGCGCTTACAGTGGGCGGGTGACTGAGCGCGAGCCATTCCGGACCAGGCTGAAGGTCCGCCACTACGAGCTGGACACCCTCGGCCATCTCAACCACGCCGTGTACCACTCATATGCCGAGGTCGCCCGGCTGGAGCTGATGGAGCTGGCAGGCGGGCTTTCGGGAGGTCTGCGCGAGGAGAAGCTGGCGTCGGTCATGCTTGAGACGCACGTCGCCTTTCGCCGAGAGCTACGGGCAGGCGATGTGGTCGACGTCACCTGTGACACCAAGTTCGGGAACGGCAAGACGTTCCGCATGGATTCGAACATCTACAAGCTCGACGGGACCTTGGCCGCGGAGATCACCTGCACGCTGGGGCTGATGGATCTCGATCGCCGCAAGCTCGTCGATGATCCGCGTGGACGCTTCGAGCGGGCCGGCGTCGACCTCAAGGTCATGTCCACCGCGGGTTGACCCACCAGCCGCACGTGGAAACAGAAACGCCGGCGGCGAGGGCGTTTCCGCGCCTCGCCACCGGCGTGACGGTGGGCCTACCGCGTGATCACACGTCGTAGTACAGCGAGAACTCGTACGGGTGCGGACGCAGCCGCAGCGGGTCGATCTCGTTTTCGCGCTTGTACGAGATCCAGGTCTCGATCACATCGGGGGTGAACACGCCGCCTTCGAGCAGGTAGTCGTGGTCGCTCTCCAGAGTGTCGAGCACAGTGCCGAGGTCTCCCGGGACGAGCTTGACATCCTTGGCCTCCTCGGGAGGAAGCTCGTAGAGGTCCTTGTCGATCGGCTCCGGCGGCTCGATCTTGTTCTTGATGCCATCGAGCCCGGCCATCATCATCGCCGAGAACGCCAGGTACGGGTTGCCGGATGAGTCCGGGCAGCGGAACTCGGCGCGCTTCGCCTTCGGGTTGTTGCCCGTGATCGGGATACGCACGCAGGCGGAGCGGTTGCGCTGCGAGTAGACCAGCGAAACCGGCGCCTCGAAGCCCGGCACGAGACGGTGGTAGGAGTTCACTGTCGGGTTCGTGAAGGCCAGCAGACTCGGAGCGTGCTTGAGCAGACCGCCGATGTAGTGGCGCGCGGTGTCGGACAGGCCGGCGTAGCCCGACTCGTCGTGGAACAGCGGCTGGCCGTCCTTCCACAGCGACTGGTGGCAGTGCATGCCCGAGCCGTTGTCGCCCGCGAGCGGCTTCGGCATGAACGTCGCGGTCTTGCCTGCCGCGAACACCGTGTTCTTCACGATGTACTTGAACAGCTGCAGGTCGTCCGCTGCGTGCAGCAGCGTGTTGAACTTGTAGTTGATCTCGGTCTGGCCGGCGGTGCCCACCTCGTGGTGCGCACGCTCGATCTCGAAACCGATGTTCGTCAGGTTGCGGACGATGTCGTCGCGCAGGTCGGCGAAGTGGTCGACCGGCGGCACCGGGAAGTAGCCGCCCTTGAACTTCGTCTTGTAGCCCTGGTTGCCGCCCGCCTCGTCGGCGCCGGTGTTCCACCAGCCCTCGACCGAGTCGATCTCGTGGAATGAGGCGTGCTCGGCCGAGTCGAAGCGGATCGAGTCGAAGATGTAGAACTCGGCTTCGGGGCCGAAGTACACGTTGTCGGCGACGCCGTACTCGGCGATGTACTGCTCGGCCTTGCGCGCGATGTTGCGCGGGTCCCGGCTGTACGCCTCGCGGGTGAACGGGTCGTGCACGAAGAAGTTGAGCGCCAGCGTCTTCGCCTTGCGGAACGGGTCGATCCGCGCGGTCGCCGCGTCCGGCAGCAGCAGCATGTCGGACTCGTGGATGGACTGGAAGCCGCGCACCGAGGAGCCGTCGAACGCGAGACCCTCTTCGAAGGCATCTTCGGTGAAGGCCTTCGCGGGGACCGTGAAGTGCTGCATCACGCCGGGCAGGTCGCAGAACTGGACGTCGACGACCTCGACGCCCTCGTCGGCGATGAGACGCTGGATATCGTCTGGAGTAGTGGGCACCCTCGGTGACTCCTTCTCGTTCGAGCTCGTACGGCAGTGCTCTCTTCGGCTCACGCTAAGAGCGCGGTGTTGCCCGACCGTCACCCGTATGTTTCGCCGGTGTTAACGGGTCGGTGCATACCGGGTAGTCGACCAGGGCGAATGCGACCTGCGCCACCGGCATACCCTGGACGGGTGGCGAGATGGACCGGCGAATGGCTGCCCGGCACCGGCGACGGGGCGGCAGCAGGTGATCAGCATGCTCCGCGATGGCGCGGCGAATCGCTCGGCCTGCCTGAATCCGGCGTAGGTGCGGTGGCCAGCGGTGGCGCGAGACTGCTCGGCCTCGTCATCGACCTGGTCCTCGCCGCACTGGTCACAGCCATATTCGTCCGGCCCAACCTGCAGAATCCCGCTGTGATGCAGAACTTCAACCAGTGGTCGGGGGTCGTCTGGGCGATCATCACGGTCATTTCGGCGGCGTTCTTCGGCTTCACTCCCGGGATGGGGGCGGTGGGAATCCGTGTTGCCCGACTCGACGGGGCGTCGATGGTAGGACTGTGGAGAGCAGTCGTACGCACGGTGCTCACCTTCGTGATCATTCCTGCGGCCGTGCGCAACGCCGATGGTCGCAGCTGGCTCGATCGTCTGACCGGAACCGTGGTCATCCGTATGCGCTGAGTCGTCCGGAGTGAAGCAAGGGACCTTTGCTTTCGCTTGGGAGCTGAGTGTGACACGGATGTCATGCGGCCGTTCTGGGGTCGCGGGCGGAGATCCGAGGTGGTGGGCGTTGCGCCGCGCGCTGGTACGCCGTGCGAAGCTCCCGAATTACGGACAGTGGCTGGTCGCGCAGCATTAGCGGGTGAAGGCGTACCAGTATGAGTCCTTCGGCGGCTGGCGGGCTGTCCTCGTGCTGGCTGGCGGAATGGATTGCCACCTCGTCCAGGTCGAGTTGTACTGCCAAGCCGACGATCGGCCACCACGCTTGGACGCTGCCGAGGACATCACCAGACTCGTTCTCCAGAACAACGTCCCAATCCGGCTGAGGCAGCCCGCTCTTCTCGAGAACGTCACGGAGCCACCGCTCGGCCGCCTCATGGACACCGTTGCTGACCTCTTGGACGACACGCCGGGGAAGTGCCGAACCTATGGTGCTGGCCTGCGCGAGCTCCTTGCGGAGATCAAGCGGATCGCAGAGCCCACGGTAGACGGCGTCGGCGATCATGGCGTGCACGTTTGTCAGGTTGTCCATCCGTCGCGCAGCGTCAATCAAAGCCCTTGCCAGCGGCGCGAGCGGCAGACCGTCGACAACGACTGCGTCAGGAAGGTGGATCGTCCGCTCGGCGATCGCGAAGCCCCAGGTGGCGACCTTGCTCCTGTGCGGGATCAGTGTATGGACCCGTGGTTCGGCAGGCAGATTGCGCACGCCGTGGAGCCGTGCGGCGTGGATACCGGTGAGCATCGCGTCCGGGCCCGCATGGGTCAGGGCTGCGCGGAACAACTGGCGGGCCGTCGGCTCCCGGTTGGTGAATACGATTACCCCGGGTATTGGCCGCTGCCATGGGCCGTTGCCTCGGCACCGGCGCGAGATGGATGTGTGGGATATGCCGAGCGCGACGAGTTTCGCCCGGGCGGCCACGCCGTCCGGGAACAGATCTTCCAGCATCTCTGGCCTGAGGCTTCTCATGCCCACACCGTCATGATGCAACCACGGACCGACAGTTTTGCGCGAAAACGGAGCAGGGGGGCGGGGTTGTGGGCCGCCGCGCTGCAAAGGACCCCCCCCGGGCCGCGGGGGGTGGGGCGGGGGTGGGGGGGGGGGGGGTGGGGCGGTATG
>NZ_JBHYIK010000063.1:9354-21700 GCF_042739735.1 Amycolatopsis sp. NPDC059027
CTCTCTCATTTTATGCCCCGCCCCCGCGTATTTTCGCGCCTATCGGGGGCGCGGCATCATTGGGCCGCGGGGGTCTTTAGCAAAGGTCCCCTGCTCTGCTCGCGGGTTAGCGGCGGCGGATGGTGCGCTGGACGTTGCGCATCTTGGCGCCGGCGGGCATGGGGCCCTTCGGCATGGCGGCGCCGCGGTTGCCGAGGGCGGCCAGCTTCGCTTCGAGGGCGTCGACCTGGCCGGGCTTGAGGTTCCGCGGAAGCTTCATCAGGTAGCCCTGGAGCTTCTTCAGCGGGACCTCGCCCTCTTCGTTGCCGATGGTCACGTTGTAGATCGGGGTGTCGCCGACGAGCCGGGAGACACGCTTCTTCTCCTGGGCGAGCAGGGACTTCACCCGGTGCGGGGCGCCTTCGGCGACGAGGATGACACCGGGGCCGCCCAGCACGCGGTGCACGGCGTCCAGCTGGGTCGTCGCGGCGACCGTCGGGGTGACCTTCCAGCGGCCGCGGAGGTTCTCCAGCGCCCAGGCCGCCGCGCCGGGCTGGCCGTCCGCCTTCGAGTAGACGGTCCGCTGGACCCGGCGTCCGAAGAGGATCACCGCAGCGAGCACGCCGAGCACGATGCCGAAGGGCAGCAGCGCCCACTGGATGTTGAAGATGAAGCCGATCCCGAACACCACGCCAGTGACGACCAGGATCGCGCCCACCATCAAGGGGATGAGCGCCTTGTCTTCCTTGCGCTGCATCTTGAAGGCCTCGAAGATCTGCCCCCGGCGAGCCTTGCTCGCCGCGCGCTTCTCCTTCTTGGCCTGCTTCGCCGCTTCCTTGTCCAGCTTTCCCGCCATATGACCAGGATACGGCCGCGTGCCCTGCCACGGACCTGTCGGCCCCCTCTGCGAGGATCTCAAGGTGGCTAGCGCATCCTCCCCCAAGAGTCGTCCTGGCCTGCTCGACGGGCTCGATCCGGAACAACGCGCCGCGGCGTCGGCGCCGCGCGGGCCGGTCTGCGTGCTCGCGGGGGCCGGGACCGGCAAGACGCGGACGATCACCCATCGCATCGCGCATCTGATCCGGTCGGGACACGTCGCGGCAGGTCAGGTGCTCGCGGTCACGTTCACCGCGCGTGCCGCGGGGGAGATGCGGTCGCGGCTGCGCGGCCTCGGCGTGGACGCGGCGCAGGCGCTGACGTTCCACGCCGCCGCGCGACGTCAGCTGCGGTACTTCTGGCCCCGGGTCATCGGCGACCGGCCGTGGGATCTGCTGGAGAACAAGTTCCGCTACGTCGGCCAGGCCGCGAACCGCGCCGGGCTCAGCACCGAGACCGAGGTGCTGCGGGACCTCGCCAGCGAGATCGAGTGGGCCAAGGCGTCGCTGGTCAGCCCGGACGACTATCCGGCCGTGGTTTCGCGCACGCAGCGGGACATCCCGGCCAGGGCCACGCAGATCGCCGAGGTCTACCGCAACTACGAGAAGATCAAGAACTCCGCCCAGGTGCTCGACTTCGACGACCTGCTGCTGCACACCACGGCGGTCCTGGAGGAACACGCCGCCGTCGCCGAGGAGTTCCGCGATCGTTACCGCTGCTTCGTCGTCGACGAGTACCAGGACGTCACGCCGCTGCAGCAACGGCTGCTCAACGCCTGGCTCGGCGGACGCGACGACCTCACCGTCGTCGGCGACGCCAACCAGACGATCTACTCCTTCGGGGGTGCCTCGCCGCGCTCGCTGCTCGAGTTCACGCGGCGCTTCCCCGACGCGACCGTCGTCCGGCTCGAACGCGACTATCGCTCGACGCCCCAGGTCGTGACGCTGGCCAACCAGGTCATCGGCGCCGCACGCGGCCGCCCCGCCGGATCCAGGCTCAAGCTCATCGGGCAGCGGCCACCCGGCCCCGAGCCCCGGTTCGCGGAGTTCGACGACGAGGCCGCCGAGGCCGAGGCCGTCGCGCGGCGGGTTCGCGACCTCCTCGACGGTGGGGTCGCGGCAAGTGAGATCGCGGTGCTCTACCGCGTCAACGCGCAGTCGGAGGCGTACGAGCAGGCACTTACCGAAGCCGGGATCCCCTATCTCGTCCGTGGCGGTGAGCGGTTCTTCGCGAGGACCGAGGTCCGGCAGGCGATGTCCGCGTTGCGGGTGGCCACGGCCGACTCCGCCGTGGTCGACCTGGTGACGACGGTTCGCTCCGTCCTTGCCAGGGTGGGGCTGACCGAGCAGCCGCCCTCGGGTGGCGCGGCGAAGGAACGATGGGACGCACTTCTGGCGCTGGTCGAGCTCGCCGAGGAACTCGCGTCGACGGTCGAGGACGCCGATCTGCACCGGTTCGTCGCGGAACTGGACCAGCGGGCGGCCGCGCAGCATCCGCCGACCGTCGAGGGCGTCACCCTCGCGTCGCTGCACGCGGCCAAGGGGCTCGAATGGGACGCCGTTTTCCTGGTCGGGCTTGCCGAGGGCACGATGCCGATCCTTCACGCCGACGGTGACGACGCCGCGATCGAGGAGGAACGGAGGCTGTTCTACGTCGGGGTCACACGGGCGAGAGTGCACCTGTGGCTGTCCTGGGCGCTCGCTCGCACTCCGGGCGGCAGGCGCAACCGGCGGCGCAGCCGCTTCCTCTACGGGCTGATCCCGGAGGACCACCCCGCCGCGCGGGTCGCCCGGTCCCAGCAGAAGCAGGTCGTCGTCAAGACCCGGTGCCGGGTGTGCGACGGGCCACTGCTGGAGACGATGGAGGTCAAGCTTGGCCGCTGCGGCCGCTGTCCGTCCACTGTGGACGAAAAGCTGCTGGAGAAGCTGAAGGCGTGGCGCGGGGAGCGCTCGCGGGAGCTCAAGGTTCCGGCGTTCGTGGTGTTCACCGACGCTACCCTGATGGCCATCGCCGAGCAGCGCCCGACCGACGACGGCGCGCTGGTGGCGATCTCCGGCATCGGTGCGACGAAGCTCGAACGCTTCGGTGCGGAGGTGCTCGACGTGGTCCGGTCGGCCATGCGGTCTTGACCGCGTCTCGGCCATGATCCATGCGGCGAACCCGCTGCTCAGGGTCGATCTTCGTAGCTTGGACGAGTTTTCCGGAAAATAAGTTGCCCCAGGGTGGGCGGGGGTCATAACCTGCACACACCGGGTCGTTAAGGGCCCGACTGGGGATCCATGTGACGCCGACCGCGGAGCGGTTCGCGTGCGACAGAAGAAGGAGGTGCCGGTGAAATGATCTCGAACATGAAGCTCACGAACCCTGGCACCCTTCTGTCCTGCGCCGCGAACGCCGCGCAGGCTCAGCGCCAGGGCACCGATGTGTTCGTGAGCGCTCACGCGATCCGTGGCACGCGCCGTATCGAACGGCTGTGGGCCACCGTCGACACCACCTTCGTCACCGCCACGGCCAAGGCCGGGGCGTACCCGCAGGTTGTCGTCGATCTGCCGACCATCAAGCAGTTCCGTGTTCCGTTGTCCATACGGGAGCGAAGTTCCTGACAGCCAGGTCAGGACGACAGGCTCACGAAGGCCGCGGAACCGGAAACGGATCCGCGGCCTTCGTGTTTTTTTGGCTGCACGACCCCAGGGAGCAGCACTGTCCAGTCCCATCGCCAATCCGAAAACCCGTACGACACAAAGGAGCACTGAAATGTCTTCGGCCTTCACCCTCGCTTCCGAGGGTGCCTTGCCTGACGCCTTCGCCGAGGCGGGCGTCAGCGACCTGCTCGACGCGATCGCGTCGCCCGAGCTCAACCTGCCTTGCCGGTCCGGCGACGCGGACCTCTGGTTCGCGGAGTCACCTGCCGAGCTGGAGCGGGCCAAGAGCTTCTGCGCGGCCTGCCCGGTCCGCGAGGCCTGCCTCGCGGGTGCGCTCGCCCGGCGTGAGCCGTGGGGCGTCTGGGGTGGCGAGATCTTCGAGCGCGGCGTCGTGATCGCCCGCAAGCGTCCTCGTGGGCGTCCGCGGAAGAACGCCGTCGTCGAGCCCGCCGCGGCCCAGGCGCGTCCGGCCGCTTCCGCCCGGAGCGCTGCCGCATGAGCATCGCACCGGTCACCACCAGGGATTACGAGGCGCGAACTGCCGAGACGGATCGCCGTCCCGCCCAGCTCAAAGACGTTACGACCAAGGAGATCAACGAGATGTTGCTGTACGAAGAACTGTCCAGAGCACGAATACGGGACCTCGAGGAAGGGGTCCGTGCGCAGCGGGAACGAGGTAGCGTTCGTGCCGCTCGCCGGTGGAGCCGGGTAGCCCGATGGGCGAACCGCCGCGCGGAGCGATATCGACAGGCTTGAGTGAACGGAGGGCCGGCCGCCGAGGCCGGCCCTCCGCCTCGTTTCGGGCCGCCGCGGCAGCGGTTGGTGTTCAATGTGGTGGTGGCCACACACACTCACGACGGCATCGACTGGGCCGACCGCCTGGCGGCGTTGCGGATGGCCGACGCGCTCCACGCGGAAGCGCTGACGGCGGCGGCACGGCGCCTTGCCGACCTGTTGCCCGAGTCGCCGACGGTCGTGGACATCGGCTGTGGAGCGGGTGGGATGAGCGTTCTGTTCGCACGTGAGCTCGCCGGTCGTTCCGGGGGAACCCTCGTGTTGACGGACCTGACTCCCGAGTTGCTCTCCGAGGCCGAGCGCGCTGTCGCGGCCGAGGGAGTCGAGTGCCAGGCAGTGCTCAGCGATCTCGCCGACCCCGCGTTGCCGGATCTGCTGCCCGCCGCCGACCTGGTGTGGGCCTCCGGGGTGGTACATCACGTCGCGGACCAGCAGGCCGCGCTGCGTACGTTGGCCACGCTGACACGCCAGGGCGGATGGCTCGCGATCTCCGAAGGTGGCATCGCGCCGCACAGCCTTCCCTGGGACCTGGGCGTCGGCCGCCCCGGCCTCGAACAGCGACTGCTGGCCGCGCGCGAGGAATGGTTCGTCGGGATGCGGGCAGGGATCCCGGGCGTTGTCCCGATGCCCTATGGCTGGCCGGTCGCGCTGCAGCGAGCGGGGCTTTCGGACGTCACGTCGTTCAGCGTGCTCCTGGATCACCCGGCACCGGGAACGCCACAGCTGCGGGACTACGTCGTGCACGGTATGCGCAGACTCGCCGATTGGGCTGGTGAGCACCTCGCTACCGACGATCGTGCCGCGCTCGGCGTCCTGCTCGACCCGAAGTCGCCCGAATACCTTGGCGCACGCGAAGATCTGTACCTGCTCGGTACCAAGACGATCCATTGTGGACGGCGGGCGTGACTGCTGCGGAACAGCCGGTCGCATGCCACCGATGTGGCCGGTCACGGCCCGGCGACGAGGATCCCGTGGAAGCGCTCTCCTGGGTTTCCGACCGCGACCGGGGCACGCCGCGCTGGCTCTGCCCGCGGTGCGCTCGCGAGCATGTCCGTGACATCGAAGGGAAACTCCCGGACGAGTACTGGTGAACTCGCTCATGCGATCGCCTCGCTCCGCGAGACAGTATTGAATCCCTTGTCGCGCATGAGCGTGATGCCCATGATTCGCTCGCAAGCATCGCTCATGCGGCGTTCCCGACCCGGCCGTAGGCCCGCACCTTGGGGCGAGGGGTACGTGCTGCCTGCCCGAACGCCCGCACCAGCTCGCTGACGACCTCACGCGTTCGCTCCTGCATCTGGCGGAGCGTGCACCGCACCAGGACGATCCCGGTCGCGGTCAGGGCCAGATGACTGAAGCCGTCGCCCGGTTCGTTCGTGTCCGTCCGGTAGCGCCAGGCCAGCCCGACCTCGTCCCACCACGCGTCCGCCGTGCCGATCCGGCGGCCACGCAGATCGCACACGGTGACGTTCCAGCTCGGCGGCGGCAGCGGTGTCACGGCCAGCACCTTCGCGGCCCAACCCTGTGCGAACGTCTCGTGTCCGCTGATCCCGCGCAGCGCCGCGCGGACCGCGGCCGAACCGCGCTGATCGCCCGCGTCCAGCTCGGCCAGCAGGTCGGCCTTCTCGCACAGGCCCCAGTGCAGGGGCAGCGTGAGCAGGTACGTCAGCCTGCAGGGGTCGGGTTCCCGCCGGGCGAGGTCGAGCGTCGCGCGGCTCGCAGAGGCGAACGGAAGCCCGTCCACCAGCACCGGCTCCGGCATGCGTGAGGTCCGCTGGGTCACCACGCCGGTTGCGGTGAGCCTACGGCCTTCGGGCACCAGCAGCCGGATCTCGTTGGTGAGCCGGTAGTTCATGCCGTGTGCGCGCAGCGCGTCGGTGCCGGTGATGACGACGCCATCACCGAAGCGCGCGATCGCGGCGTGCAGCATCTGCAGCCGGGTCGGCGCGGTGTTGCGCATCAGGAACACCCCGGGGTGCAGCCGGCGCCACGGCCCGTCGGGACCACAGAGCCGGGCGGTTCTTCGTGCGGACACTCCGGCGCTGCGCAACTGCTTGTTGTTGACGACTCCGCTGGCCGTCGGGTCACTGAGCGCCAGGATGTCGGCGCGATCCGTGATGGTCATGATCCGAGCATGACCGCTCGGCCATCCGGGTGGAACCGGCTTCCTGAGGTTGTGGACAACTCCGCTCCGCGAACGGAGAATTCCGGTCGCTTTCCGTTGCCCTGTGGATAACTCAGGTCGCGAAACCTGGCTGCCAGCGCTCCACGATGTCCCTGGCCGGGATCTCGGCGTCGAGTTGGCAGAGGATCCCCGTCGAGCCCGCGGTGACCCGGTGGATCATGAGGTACTCGGGTGGCAGGTTGAGCGAGCGGCCGACCCGGAAGTCGCTGCCGCGGGTGTTGCCCAGCCGCCCGGCCTGCTTCTGCATCCAGCGGCGCGTGAAGTGGAACGTGGGCCCGGCCAGCGGTTCGGTGAAGGGGGACAGGTAGGCGAGGACTTCGTCCGCGTCCAGTTCCGTGCCCGCTCGCACGAATCCGCACTCGCGCAGCAGCCGCATGAGTTTGTCGGAGTCGCCGTCGAGCGCCAGCCGCGTCATCTCGCCGAGGTGCGCGGGGATCCCGTCGGGCAGCCGGGCCACCCCGCCGAAGTCGATCACACACATCCTGCCGTCGCCGGTGAGCATGAAGTTGCCCGGATGCGGGTCCGAATGCAGCAGGCGTGCCCGCTCCGGTGACGAGTAGTGGAACTCGGCCAGCAACCTGCCGGACAGGTCGCGGGTCTCGCGGTCCCCGTTCGCGATGATCTCCGAGAGCGGGGTACCCGTGACCCACTCGGTGATCACGACCTTGGGCGAGCTGGCGACGACGCGGGGAATCAGGAACCCGGGATCGCCCGCGAACGCCTTGGCGAACACTCGCTGGTTCTGCGCTTCGGCCTGGTAGTCGAGTTCCTCGTTCATGCGGTCGGCGAGTTCGGCGAGCAGGGGCTTGACCTCGGTGCCCGGGACGAAGGCCTGGAACAGCCTGCTGAACCGCTGGAGTTGCCGCAGATCGCTGCGGAGCGCTTCGTCGGCGCCGGGGTACTGAACCTTGACCGCGACCTCGCGCCCGTCGTGCCAGGTCGCGCGATGCACCTGACCGATACTCGCGGCCGCGGCGGGTTCGTCGTCGAACTGGGCGAACCTGGCCGACCAGGTGCGGCCGAGCTGCTCGGCGAGCACGCGATGAGTCTGCCGGGCCGCCATCGGCGGGGCCGCGGCCTGCAGCTTCGTGAGGGCCTCTCGGTAGGGCTTCGCCATGTCGTCGGGCACGGCGGCCTCGAACACGCTCAACGCCTGCCCGAACTTCATCGCGCCGCCCTTGAGCGAGCCGAGGACCTCGAAGAGCTGCTCCGCGGCCTTCGCCGACAGCGTCGCGTTCACCTGCTCCGCACTTTGGCCCGCCATCCTCCGTCCCCAGCCGCCCACGGCCCGCCCGGCGATCCCCAGCGGCAGGCTGGCGAGCTTGGCGGTCCGGGCGACGCCCTTGCTGGGCATCGCGGTTTCTCGGTCTGCGGGACGGTCGTGGGAGTCGGTCACCCTAGCGATTCTGCCTTGGGAACCCTTGCCGGCACAGCAGGTTCGGGACGTCTCCGCGGTCTACGCCGGGTGACGTACGGCTGAGGCGCCGCAGCCGCATCGAGGGTGCGGGACCCAGACGCGGCGCCGCACCTTCCCCTCGAAGGCGTCGATCTCCAGCGTCGCGTTCCACACCGGGGGAGCGGTTTCGCTCGGGGAAAGCAGCCGCATCGCCTGCGCCACCCCCAGCGCGGCGGTGGCCTGGACGGCGCCCAGATCCGGGTGCTGGTCATGGCGGATCAGCTGACTCGCGACCCGGGGCCAGCACGGCTCGAGATCGGTCCGGTGCAGGTCAGCGCAGTGGAGGCAACTGCTTCGGCCGGGCACGACCAGCGGGCCGACGATGCCGGTGCCGTCCCGGACACGCACCGGCAGGTGCGGTGTCCCGGCCGTCATCAGCTCGTCGACCACTTCGGGCGCGGGGACCACGGCGTCGGTGAGCAGGACCAGTTCCGGCCCGCGGATGCTGGTGAGGCGAGTGGTCCGGGTGCGGGCGTCGACCCGGTGGACGACGTCGGCCAGCGCGGTCCGCCGGGGCTTGCCCAATTCGGTTTCGGTGAACCCGGAACCGAGGTCCTGTTCGATGACGGTGCCCGACATGCGGACGTCGATGTGCCCGACCCCGGCGTTGGCCAGGAGGACCGCGGTGGCCACGGCCAGCCGGCCGTCCCCGTGCACGGCCATGGCGCTGTTCCGGCGTCGTTCGGTCAAGGCCGTCTGATGGTGTCTCGCCCGCAGCGACCACAGCCCGGTTTCGGCGCCGCGTCGCGGAGAGTGGCTCGCCGGCTCCGCTTCGGTGACCAGCCCTAACGCTGTGAGCTGGGTGAGAACCGTGCGCAGTTGCTCGCGATGTTCGCTCTCCGCGAGCAAGATCGTGTCGACGCTCTGTTGACCGTCGAGTCTGCGAAGCCTGCCGACCACCGCGTCGGGCAGGTCGGTGATCACGACGCCGTGCCGTGGGTCCAGCCCGAGCTGGATCTCGTCGGGCCCGCGTTCGAGCACGTCGAGGCCGGAAAGCAGAACCGGGTACCTGGGCAGGGGCACCGCCGGGGTGGTGATGGTCGAGGTGCTCATGAACGCAGCATGGCAGGTGAGCGCTTGATCACCGTCCGGAAACAGGCCGGTTATCCACAGGGGGAAGCCGTTGTGGACAAGTCGGCGCTGTGACTTTTCGGCGCTCGGAGTTGTCGGTGTCTGGCCTTACCGTTGTCGAGTGGTCGAAGCACGGATTCCGTCTCTCAGAAGCCGGGGCAAGACGAACCCCCCGGCCGACACTCCCGGACACAAGGTAGAGGTGCGGCGTAGCCAGCGCCGGCATCGCACGGTCACCGCGTACTGGAACGACGACACGCTCGTCGTGCTCATTCCGGCACGGATGACCAGGGCGGAGGAAAAACACTGGGTCACCGAGATGGAGCGCAAGCTGCTGCGCTCGGAACCACGTCGTGCGGCGCCGCCGAAGGCGTCGGACGACGTACTGCTCGCACGCTGCGAGGTGTTGTCCAACAAGTATCTCGACGGCACGGCGGTCCCGGCGAGCGTGCGCTGGGTACCGCCGATGCGGACGAGGTGGGCGTCGTGCACCCCGGTCGACGCCACGATCAGGGTCAGCGACCGGCTCCGCCGGGTGCCACCGTGGGTCCTGGACTACGTCCTCGTGCACGAACTGGCGCATTTGCGCGAGCCAGGGCACGACGCGGCGTTCTGGGCGCTGGTGCGGCGCTACCCGAAAACAGAACGCGCGATCGGGTTCCTGGAGGGCCTGTCCTCCGCCGCCGGATGGGGCATAGCGGCGGAGGACTGAGGGAACAAAGGACGGCGGCGGCCAGGGCGGGTCAGCCCTGGTCGCCGGTGTCTTCCTTGCGGTCCTGCTCGGACTTGTCCTGGGCCGCCTTGCCCTGTTCGGTGCGCTCGAGCTCGGCGATCGGGTCGACATCGCCCGTGTCGGCCGAGCCGAGGCGCTCCGCGAAGTCCAGTGGCTCGTCCAGATCGGCGGCGGTCGGCATCAGGTCGGGATGCGACCAGAGGCGGTCCCGCTGCTCGACACCGTGCTGGTCGCCGACCAGCTTCCACAGCGCCGAGGCGGCGCGCATCCGCCGCGGCCGGAGTTCGAGCCCGACCAGCGTCGCGAACGTCTGCTCCGCGGGCCCGCCGGTGGCGCGCCGCCTGCGGAGCGTCTCCCGGAGCGCGTCGGCGCCCGGCAGCCGGTCGCCGATGGCTTCCGCCACCACGACGTCCACCCAGCCCTCGACGAGAGCCAGCAACGTCTCCAGCCGGTTCAGCGCGGACTTCTGCTCTGGCGTGGTCTGCGGCTCCAGCAAGCCGGAGGACATGGCCTCTTCGAAGCTCGCCGGGTTGGCCGGGTCGATCCGGCCGGCGAGCTGTTCGAGGGCGGAGGTGTCCACGGTGATGCCGCGGGCGAACTCCTCGACCGTCGCGAGCAGCCGCTGCCGTAGCCACGGGACGTGGGAGAACAGGCGCTGGTGCGCGGCCTCGCGCGCGGCGAGGAAGACCAGGATCTCGCTGCTCGGCAGCTCGAGGCCCTCGGCGAACTTCTCGATGTTCGAGGGCAGCAACGCCGATGTCGCGGCGGGGCCGAGCGGGAGCCCGACCTCGGTGGAGGTGAGCACCTCGGAAGCCAGTTGAGCGAGCGCGTTGCCGAGCTGGGAGCCGAAGGCCATCCCGCCCATCTGTCCCATCATCGACAGCAGCGGGCCCGCGGCCTGCTTGGCCTCCTCGGGTAACGCCTGCATCCACGCGCCGGAAACCTGTTGCGCTACGGGATCGCACAGCCGCTGCCAGGTGGGCAGCGTCTTCTCGACCCATGTGCGGGCGGACCAGGCGACCGTCGAGGTCGCGCCGGCGGGGAGGATGGTCGCCGCGTCGAGCCACAGCTCAGCGAGATGGGCGGCGTCACGCACCGCCGAGTTGGCGTCGCCGGAAGAACTGAAGCCGATCTTGGACTCACCGGTCTCGCTGAGGTTCTGCAGCGCGATCTGCTTGGCGAGGTCGTAGTTCACCGGCCCGGCCGAGCTACCCGCCTGGCTGAGCATCTGGCCCAGCTGGCTGAGCATCTGACCCAGCTGATTGAAGGCCTCGGCACCGCCGGGGTCCGACGGCTCGTTGTCACCTCGTTTGTCGGGATCGGGCGGTCCGAAGCCGAACGGGGGATTGCTCATAGGACCACCGTACGCGTGTCAGGCAGCCCCGACCTCGTCAACCGGGCCGATGAGCGTGGCCTTCACCGAGAAGCGAACACGGTCACCGTACGCTGTCGGGCGTGACCAAGTCCTCCGAGGAGACCGCTCCCGCGAAGAGCAGCGCCGCGCAGGCGAACGAGTCGGCGGATCGCCCCCGCGGCATGAGCCGGCGTGGCTGGACCCTGCTGGTCAGTGGCCTGCTGTTCCTGGTGTTCGCCGTGGTCGGGTCCGTGGTCAAGGTGCCGTTCGTCGCGATCAGCCCCGGGCCCACCTACGACACGCTCGGCCGGGACGCCGCGAACAACCCGGTCATCCAGGTCGCCGGGCACGAGGTGTTCCCGACGACCGGCGAGCTGCGGATGACCACGGTGTCGCTGAACGACGGCATCACGATGTTCACCGCGCTGGGCCTGTGGGCCAGCGGACGGTACGCGCTCGCACCGCGTGAGGAGTACTTCAAGCCGGGCGAGACCAACGAACAGGTCAAGCGCGAGAACATCCAGCAACTGCAGGACTCCCAGAGCAATGCGCAGGTCGCCGCGCTGCGTCATCTCGGCTACCCGGTGAAGGTGGTCGCGAAGGAGATCGTGTCCGGCAGCCCCGCCGACCACGTGCTTTCGCCGGGCGCGCGGCTGATCACCGTCAACGGTAAGAAGATCGCCGAAGCGGGCGACGTGCGGGCCGCGCTCAACGGGACGAAACCCGGGCAGTCGGTGCCGATCACGTTCCAGGCGGACGGCCAGCCAGAGCGGACCGTCCCGATCACGCTCGCGCAGCGGCAGGACCGGCAGGAAGGCTTCATCGGCCTCACCGCCACCGACCGTGCGGACGCGCCGTTCTCGGTGAACATCTCGCTGCAGGACGTCGGCGGCCCGTCGGCGGGCCTGATGTTCACGCTGGCGATCATCGACCGGCTGACGCCCGGCGACCTCGCGGCCGGACGGCACATCGCGGGCACCGGCGAGATCAGCGAGACCGGAAAGGTCGGGCCGATCGGCGGGATCTCGTTCAAGGTCGTCGGCGCCCGCGAGGCAGGCGCGACCGACTTCCTGGTGCCCGAGCACAACTGCGCGGAGGCCAAGACGGCGGCGCCCGACGGGCTGAACCTGATCAAGGTGTCCACACTGGACGACGCGCTCGCCCAGTTGGCCAATCTGAAGGCGGGCAAACCCACGACGTCCTGCTGAACCTGCTCGGTCCGGCAGCCGAAAGAGGAGCAAGGGACCTTTGCTAT